>CAMVDF010000039.1 GCA_947166195.1 uncultured Lachnospiraceae bacterium | reverse complement strand
AATCATGCAGACTGATGACAGTGTTTATTTTATAGATCAGCATGCGGCTCACGAGAAGGTGATGTATGAAAGATTTGTGAAGGATTTCAGGAACCGTCAGGTTGTTTCACAGTATATGAACCCGGCTCTTGTAGTGACACTTTCGGGAAAACAGGAGGTGACATTAAAAAAGTACATGGAAGCCTTTAACTCCATGGGCTTTGAGATAGAACATTTTGAGGGTGCGGAGTATGCGCTCCGCGCCGTCCCTTCAGGGTTCATGCAGCTTGAGGACAGGGAGATATTTACCGGACTCATTGATGAACTTTCGGATGAGACGGATACAGAGGATGTGAGCATCATCCATGACAGGCTTGCGACCATGTCATGCAAGGCTGCTGTAAAGGGAAATACGGTGCTTTCATTTGCGGAAGCGGACGAGCTGCTCTCGCAGCTTTTAAGCCTTGAAAACCCTTATAACTGCCCTCACGGAAGACCCACAATGATAGAGTATACGGAAAAAGATCTTGAAAAGAAATTCAAGAGGATCGTATGAAAGAGATCGTCATCATATCCGGACCGACGGCTTCAGGAAAGAGTGACCTTGCCATCGCTCTTTGCAGGATGAAAAACGGTGCGGTGATATCTGCGGATTCCATGCAGGTTTACAAAGGCATGGATGTCGGAACCGCAAAATTGAAAAAGGAAGAGATGCAGGGTGTAAAGCATTACATGATAGATATCCTTGATCCGCATGAAGAGTTTAATGTGGCTCTTTTTAAGGATATGGCGGACGGATGCATAAAAGAGCTGAAGGAGAAGGATACTCTGCCTGTGATCGTCGGAGGCACGGGTTTTTACATCAAAGCGCTCCTTTACGGGGCACCCTTTGATGAAGGAGATGTGGATGAGAGCGTGAGAAAAAGATACGAGGAGGAAGGAGAACTTTTCGGAACGGAGTATCTTGAAAAAAAACTTTCCCCGCATGATCCCGTCAGCGCGGAAAAATACAGGGGAAACAGAAAAAGACTCATCAGGGCTCTGGAATATTTTGAGCTTACCGGCAGGACCCTTTCCTCGAAAAATGAAGAGGAAAACAGAAAAGAACCCGTCTATGATGCGGCGCATTTCTGTATCACCATGCCCCGTGACATCCTCTATGAAAGAATAAACAAAAGAGTTGACCTCATGTTTGAAAGGGGTCTTTATGAAGAGGCAAAGCAGATCTTTGAAAGAAAAGACCTCAGCAGGACCGCAGGGCAGGCCATAGGCTACAAACAGCTTTTTGAGCATTTTGAGGGAAAGACCGGTTTTGATGAAGCAAGGGAGAACATCAAAAAGGAGACCAGGCATTTTGCCAAAAGGCAGCTGACATGGTTTTCGCATCAGAAGGACATCATCATGATTGAAAGAAAGGGAGACGAGCCTGAAGAGGAGATACTCGGCAGGATGTCAGCGTATCTTTGAAAGGCAGGAAAATGATATGTATAAGCTGCAGGAAATGTATGAAAAACTGGGGATCAAAAAAGAAGTATATGAATACTCAAAAGGGATACTTGACGGCTTAAAGGACAGGTTTGAGTCCATAGATGAAACAGCCGAATACAACCAGCTGAAGGTTTTGCATGCCATGCAGAAAAACAGGGTGGGCGAAGCAGACCTGAAAGGAAGCACCGGATACGGCTATGATGACCTGGGACGTGACAGGCTTGAAAGAGTTTATGCGGATGTGTTCGGGTGCGAGGATGCCCTGGTCAGACCCCAGATAACCTGCGGGACACACGCCATAACCCTGGCTCTTTTTTCAAACCTGCGTCCGCAAGATGAGCTTCTCTATATTTCCGGGAAGCCCTATGACACCCTCGAATCAGTGATCGGGCTGAGGGATTCAAAGGGTTCTTTTGCGGAATACGGCATCACCTATGCTCAGGCAGATCTGAAGGACGGTGGATACATAGATGAGGAAAGTGTCAGGAAAAAGATAAATGAGAGGACAAGGATCGTAGCCATCCAGCGTTCAAAAGGATACGATACCAGGAGATCCCTTTCCGTTGAAGAGATAAAAAAAGCGGCAATGCTCGCAAAGAGCATCAAGGATGATGTGATCGTTTTTGTTGATAACTGCTACGGGGAATTTGTCGAAAGACTGGAACCCACAGAGGCAGGGGCGGATATGATCGCCGGATCCCTCATCAAAAATCCCGGCGGAGGATTATCCGCAGTGGGAGGCTACATAGCGGGAAAAAGGGATTGCGTTGAAAATGCGGCAGCAAGACTTACATCTCCGGGACTTGGAAAGGAGGTAGGTGCATCCCTCGGAATGCTGCCTTCCTTTTACCAGGGATTTTTCATGGCGCCTTCAGTCACTGCATCTGCCCTCAAGGGTGCGGTTTTTGCCGCTGCCCTGTATGAAAAACTCGGTTTTGATGTATATCCGGCACCGGATGAAAAGAGGACGGACATCATACAGGCGGTGACCCTCCGTTCAAAGGAAGCCCTGCTTTCATTCTGCAAGGGAATCCAGAGCACCTCTGCCATAGACAGTTTTGTGAGTCCCACACCTTCGGATATGCCAGGGTATGACTGTGAGGTGGTAATGGCCGCTGGGGATTTCATTTCCGGATCATCCATAGAGCTTTCCGCCGACGCTCCGCTGAAAAGTCCGTACAACGTCTACTTTCAGGGCGGACTTACATCCTTTCACGCCGTTGCGGGCATCATGAAAACGCTTCAGAGTCTGACAGATGACAAAATCATTGACCGAAGTGCCCTGAAATGATAGGATATCTTTTGGAGATTTGAGAGAATGGTTGCTCTTTTTTTCGACAGAAGAAAGGAGCAGATATGACATATAATCTGATCAGAAAGACACCTGTCAACGACAGACCCTATGAGAAGTGTGAAAGATTCGGACCTGAATACCTGACAGACAGCGAGCTTCTGGCTGTGGTCCTGCGGAACGGAACAAAGGATCGGGGAGTAGCGGAGCTTTCAGCCGATCTGCTGAAGCTTTGTCCAAAGGAAAATATCGGGCATCTGATGAAGCTTTCGGCAGAGGATCTGATGAGTATCAAGGGTATAGGCAGGGTCAAGGCAACAGAGCTATTGTGCGTGTGCGAGCTGTCAAAAAGGATTTGGAGACAGTCACATTTTAACTCGAGGACCAAGATAAGAACTTCATCTGAGGCGGCAGGATACTATATGGAGGAACTGAGGTATCTTGACAGGGAAAAGGTTTACATCATGCTTTTGGATGCCGCCCACTATCTGATAGGCGATATCAAGATGACGGAGGGTACCGTCGATATGTCGCTTGTTTCGGTTCGTGAGATCGTCAAAAAGGCTCTCGCCAAAGATGCGTCAAAACTCATTCTCATCCACAATCATCCCAGCGGTGATCCGTCCGCCAGCGAAAAAGACATCGAAGTATCCGGATGCCTCAAAAGAGCATGTGCGCTGATGGGCATAGTCATGCTTGATTCGATCATCATAGGGGATGGTGAGTACCTGAGTTTTTCGGAAAAGGGGATCCTGTAATTTGAACAATTTCAGCTTCGGTATCGATCTGGGTACCGGAAATATCAAAATATACAACAATGTGGACGATACGATCCTGAGTGAAAAGAACATGGTCGCCGTCATGAAGAGGTCAAACATCATCGCTTACGGTGATGCTGCCTTTGAGATGTTCGAAAAATCACCCGCAAACATCAGGGTATCACATCCTTTAAACAACGGTGTCATTGCCGACATCAACAATATGCAGGCTGTCCTGAAAAATTTCATCACCGAGATCACGGGGCCCAGATACGGCGGAGCCGATTTCTATGTGGCTGTTCCCACAGATATCACGGAGGTTGAAAAGAGGGCTTTTTTTGACCTGATCAAGGATGCGAATGTGAAGGCAAAAAAGATCCTCATAGTGGAAAAATCCATAGCCGACGGGCTGGGACTTGACATTGATGTGAAAAATTCCCAGGGTATCCTCATCGTGGATGTGGGATACGAGACCACGGAGATCTCGGTGCTTTCGCTTGGAGGCATCGTGCTTTCAAAGCTTCTGAAGACCGGAGGCAGGAAATTTGATGAGACCATCAGGACCGTGATCAGAAGGGAATTCGGACTTCTGATCGGGGAAAAGACAGCGGAGATGGTAAAGGTCTCCCTCACCGAGCTTGAGGAGGATGAAGAGGATTCCATCGTATACGGCAGGGACATAGTGACGGGACTGCCTGTCGAAAGAGCCATTCCCACGGATCTCATCGATGTGGCGTTGAGGGAAGCATCTACAACCATAGTCGACAATATCAAGGTCATACTTGAGAGAACACCGCCGGAGCTTGGAGCCGATATCTACAGGCACGGCATCTACCTGACGGGCGGGTCTGCCCAGCTGGCTCATCTTGACGAGCATATTGTCAAAGGGACAAATCTCAAGGTGAACAAGGCTCTGGATTCACAGGATTCGGTGGCTTTGGGGCTTGCCAGGATAATCACTGACAGCAATTACAGGTCTGTTGCCTATTCGCTTGGTGAAGAAGAGAAATAATTATGGCGCGTGTACAGCTGAAGAGAAAAAGGGTTGTCTTGCCGGAAAAATATGTTCTGGTCATCCTGACTGTTCTGTGTGTCGGGTTTATGATCCTTACCCTCACAACTGACGTTGTAAGCACCATTCTTTCCGGTGTTGCCGGATATACCATCATTCCCTTTGAAAACGGACTGACAGAGATCGGGACAAGAGTGAACAACAGGATGGAGGACTTAAAGGAAGTCAGGACCGTCCTTTCTGAAAATGAAGCACTCAGAGCCCGGGTCGCGGAGCTTGAACAGAAAAACAACGAGCTGACTGCCGACAGATATGAGCTTTCAAACCTGAGGGAACTTTTCCAGCTCAATATGGAATATGCTGATTATGAAAAGATCGGAGCACGTGTTACCGGAAAGGATCCCGGTAACTGGTACTCCGTTTTTGTCATTGATAAAGGTACTTCCGACGGAGTGGGAGTTGATATGAATGTGATCTCGGGATCCGGACTTGTGGGCATAGTCACAAAGGTGGGACCCAACTGGGCCCAGGTCAGATCCATCATAGATGATACCAGCAATGTCAGCGGAATGGTCCTTTCCACGGCTGACAATCTGATGGTCACGGGAAATCTCCAGAGCATGCAGAAGGGTGATATCGATTTCTCCCAGTTAAATGACGGGGAGGGAAAGGTGGCCGTAGGTGACAAGGTGGTGACCTCCGACATATCGGACCGTTATCTGCCCGGCATATCCATCGGCTATATCAGTTCCGTAAAGACCGATCCGAACAATCTGACAAAGTCGGGGAAGATAACACCTCTGGTCGATTTTGAGCATCTGGATGTGGTGCTTGTCATAACCCGCACCAAGGATACAGGGGAGGCTGCCGATGAGACGGATAATTGAGCTTATTGCAGTCATCATCTGTTTCGTGCTTCAGTGCACTTTTTTTCAGGCGGTATCCTTTGCCGGCATAGTTCCGAATCTCCTCATAATCCTCACAAGCTGCGCGGGCTTCATAGGAGGCAGGCGTGACGGTATGATCACGGGCTTTGCCGCCGGTCTTTTGATCGATATCTTTTACGGCAGACTGATCGGGATCAACGCCCTGATCTTTTTGTATATAGGCTATGTCAACGGCTTCGGGAACAGAGTCTTTTATCCCGAGGATGTCAAATTCCCCATGGTTTTCATTGCACTGAGTGATATCTCATGCCTGTTCCTGCAGTATTTTTCAGGTTTCCTTTTCAGGGCCAGGCTTGAGCTGCCGTATTATTTTGCACATATAATGATCCCCGAGATCATATATACCATGGTTGTGACCATCATCATCTACATGCCGGTCAGGAGCCTGGTAAACAGGATATATGTCAGCAGGAGGGAAATACAGTGAATTCCGGCCTTTTGAAAAATATCCGGGATAAATTCATCGGTCTTATTACCTCAAGACTGTTCATAATGGGTGTGATACTGATCTTTCTGATGATATTGCTCGTCAGGAGACTTTTTGTGCTGCAGATCGTAAACGGGAAGTCCTATCAGGAAAACTTTACCCTCAAGATAGAAAGAGAAAGAAATATCCAGGCTACCAGAGGCGCCATCTACGACAGGAACGGAGTGAAGCTTGCCTGGGACAAGCTGGCCTATTCGGTAACCATAGAGGACAACTATGATTCCACATCCACCAGGGATATGGAGATAAACTCCACTATAGTACGGGTCATAGACATCATCGAAAGGAACGGGGACACCCTGGACAATGATTTCAACATCACCCTTGATGATACGGGGACCTATCAGTTTACGGTCGCCAGATCCTCACTGATGCGTTTTCTGGCAGATATCTACGGCAGGTCCAGCACGGATGACCTTTTGATCAGGGAGAGAAATGCCACGGCGGAAGAGGTTATGGAGTACCTGTGCGGCAAAAAAATGTTCGGTGTCGGCAGATATGTCCAAAACGGAAACTCTTACGATTTCTTTCCAATGGAGGGGTATCCCAAGGATCTGATACTCAAGATAATCAGGATCAGGTATGCCATGTTTTCAAACAGCTACCAGAAATATATAGCTTCGAACATAGCAACCGATGTTTCGCCCTCCACTGTGGCGGAGATCATGGAAAACCTTGATTCCCTGCAGGGCGTGAATATAGCGGAGGATACCATCAGGGAATATATTGACGATCCCAGTATGTCCCACATCCTCGGATATACAGGAAAGATCTCCGATGAGGAACTCAATGAACTGAACTCAAAGGATGATATCACCTTTCATCATGTATATGAACTCAATGACAAGGTCGGGAAATCCGGCATTGAGCAGGTGATGGAAAGACAGCTGCAGGGTACCAAGGGAAGACAGACCATCTTTGTGGACAACCTGGGGCGGGTTACGGAGGCCGGGGACCGGACCGATCCGGTGGCCGGAAACGACCTGTATCTGACCATTGACTACGAGCTTCAAAGCGCCATCTACAAGATACTCGAGCAGAAGATAGCAGGTATCGTTGTTTCAAAGATCAGAAACGTAAAGGATTACAATCCTTCGGAGGAAGGCAGCGCATCGGACATCATCATACCCATCGACAGCGTTTATTATGCATTGTTTGATAATAATGTCATCTCGTTCTCCCACCTGTCACTTCCTGAAGCGGGAGAAAATGAGAGGGCGGTCTATAATGCTTTCAGGTCAAAGCTTGATGAGGTTGTGGGAAGGATAGATGCAGAGCTTCGGACCGGGGATACTCCCTATGAGGATCTGGATGATGAATACAGGGTTTATGAAAGCTACATCTACAACATGGTCACCGATCCCTCCTCCGATGTGTTAAAGACCGAGGAGATAGATGAAAAATCTGAGCTGATCAGGGACTGGAATTCCGGGACCATTTCTCTTTCACATTTTCTCAAAGGAGTGATAGCCGAGGGATGGGTAAATGTTGAAAAGCTGTCGCAAACCTCGGGGTACTCCGATACGGACGAGATCTACGGGTATCTTGTGGATCACATAGAGACCGGACTTCGTACCGATAACGGTTTTTTCAAAAAGATATACAGGTTCATGCTCTCCGAGGAAAGCATCACCGGTTACCAGGTGTGCATGGTCCTCTATGAGCAGGGCATGGTCAGCGATACCGAAAACCTGAAATCCCAGCTTGAGGCGGGGATCATACAGCCCTATGATTTCATGGTGCAAAAGATCAGGAGTCTGGAGATCACGCCGGCCCAGCTGGCGCTTGACCCCTGTTCGGGATCCTGCGTAGTCACCGATCCGGGCACGGGAGAGGTCCTGGCCCTGGTCACCTATCCCAGTTTTGACGACAATATGCTGGCAAATTCAGTCAATGCGGATTACTATAATGCTCTTGCCCAGGACAAATCACTTCCGCTTTATGACTATGCCACCCAGCAAAAGACGGCTCCGGGTTCCACCTTCAAGCCCATATCCACTACTGCCGGCTTGGAGGAAAGGGTCATCAATCTCGGAGAAAGGATCGACTGCGTGGGTGTGTTTGACAAGGATGCCTTAAGCCCCAGATGCTGGATCTATCCCGGTCATCACGGCGAACTGGATGTTATAGGCGGCATCAAAAATTCCTGCAACTATTTCTTTTATGAGATCGGATACAGGCTGGGATGCGGAACCAGGGGTATCTACAACAGCCAGGACGGTCTTGAAAAGATCAGGAAATACTGCGATCTCTACGGACTCACAGACAAGAGCGGGGTTGAGATAACCGAGTCCGAACCCCAGGTTTCGGATCAGGACTCCGTCCGCTCGGCCATCGGACAGGGAACCCATTCCTATACCACCGTCCAGCTGGCAAGATATGTTACTACGGTCGCGAACAAGGGGATATGTTATAATCTGAGTATAGTAGACAGGCTCGATGATGCAAACGGCAACCAGATCGAAGATTATGTGCCGTCAGTCAGGAACAATATAGATATCTCGTCCTCCACCTGGAATGCCATTCATGAGGGAATGAGACAGGCTGTCACAACCTACAAGGCTTTTGAGGATTTTCCCGTCATAGTTGCGGGAAAAACAGGTACGGCCCAGCAGGTCACTGTCAGACCCAACCATGCGCTCTTCATAGGCTTTGCACCGTTCTCGTCCCCGAGGATATCGGTGGCCACAAGGATAGCCTACGGATATACCTCGGCCAATGCGGCGGAGGTTACCAGAGACGTGCTCAAGTATTACTTCAAACTTGAAGATGAGGAAGATATCATAACCGGAACCGCAACAGTTCCGGACAGCGGGGAGATCGGAGACTGATGTTAAAAAAATACAATCTGAAAAACTACAATTACCTGCTCCTGTTTTTCACCCTGGTCCAGGCGGTCTACGGGATCTTCATCATCGGATCCGCAAAGGAGAGTGTGCAGAACAGGCAGATCGAGGGACTGATCCTGGGCATAGTCGTGATGATGGTGATATCCTTTGTGGATTATTCCTTCATTCTGAGGTTCTATTGGGTGTACTATTTTGTGTGCATCGCACTCCTTGTTTCCGTGGAGCTTTTCGGAAGGGTGGTAAACAACGCAAAGCGCTGGCTTATGATAGGAGGCTTTCAGTTCCAGCCCTCTGAGCCTGCCAAGATCCTATTGATTTTATTCTTTGCCGAGTTTATTATGAAAAACAGGGAAAAGATCAACAAACCGTCTATACTGCTGTATTCGATAGTGCTGATAGCAGTGCCGTGGTATCTCATCCAGGATGAACCGGATCTTTCGACATCTCTTGTCATTTTGGTGATCTTTGCCGCTATGCTTTATGTTGGGGGGCTTTCGTCAAAGATCATACTCGGGGTTCTGGCCATTGCGGTCCCGGCTCTTGTCATCACACTGTTTCTGATCCTCCAGCCTGATCAGGAGATAATAAAACCTTATCAGCAGCTGAGGATCCTTGCCTGGCTTCAGCCGGACAAGTATACAAATACCGAAGGATACCAGCAGCAAAACTCCATAACCGCCATAGGTTCCGGACAATTTATGGGAAAAGGGTACAAAAACAATGAAGTAGGTTCCGTCAAAAACGGAAACTTCATCTCGGAACCGCAGACGGACTTCATCCTTGCGGTCGCGGGAGAGGAACTTGGCTTTGTGGGGTGTACGGCGATAGTTGCCATATTTGCCATCCTGACTGTGATAGTAATTCACACGGGTATGAGGGCCCCTGATCTTGCAGGGACACTCATATGTGCCGGTGTGGCTGCCCACATCGGCTTCCAGAGTTTTGCAAATATCGGCGTTGCGACGGGACTGCTTCCGAATACGGGACTTCCGCTTCCTTTCATCAGTTACGGATCCACCTCGCTTGTATCCATCATGGCGGAGATCGGACTGGTGCAGAATGTTGGACTTTCCGTAGTGACCGAAAAAAGGATGCAGGGTCTGGAACTGGATTTTTAGATCCGGTCAGGTTCTGCCGGCTCAAAGACACAAGGGGAAGGTAAAAATGAATATCGGACTTGTTGCGGATGACGCAAAAAAGAAGCTCATGCAGAATTTCTGTATAGCCTACAGGAGCATATTGAGCGGACATACTCTTTTTGCCACAGGGACGACGGGCAGGCTTATAGAAGAAGTGACCAATCTTTCGGTGACAAAATATCTGTCTGGAAATCTCGGGGGAGAACAGCAGCTCGGGGTTCAGATCGAGCAGAATGAGATAGATCTTGTGATCTTTATGAAGGATCCCGGACTGCCCGGAACGCATGAGTCTGAACTCGGGGATTTTCAGCGGCTTTGTGACATACACAACATACCGATCGCCACGAATCTGGCGACAGCTGAACTGCTCATCAAATCACTGGACAGAGGGGATCTTGAGTGGCGTGAGATATACAAATAGACCGTTTTTTGCAAAAGTGCAGGCAGTGCTCATCGCTGCAGCCGTTGCAGCAGTTTCTGCAGGCTGCGGAAGCAGGGAGATAGTTTTGCCTTACGACGGAAACACAACAAACAGTTCATTTCGTTTTGAATCAAATGATGCCGGAAATACCGCATCTTCTTTTGCGGAAAATCTCTGCATCCCCGAAGGGGACAATCTGGCGGGAGAGGAGATATCCGAAGGACCGGAAGCCTACGGTGCCGCAGCCTTTTTTGACATCAAAAACAAAAAGCCGCTGTACAGCAGAAATGTTTATACCAGAATGTATCCCGCAAGTCTCACAAAGGTCATGACGGCTCTTGTCGCCATAGAAAACTGCGATATGGACAAGGTCTTGAGAGCCGATGAAAGCTGTGTGGTAAATGATGCGGATGCAACAAAGATCGGACTGAAGGCTGGAGATTCCATGACTTTGGACCAGGCTTTGCACATGCTTCTTATTTACTCTGCAAATGATGTTGCAAACCTGATCGCGGTCAATGTGGGCGGATCCATAGACGGCTTTGCCCGGCTCATGAATGAAAGGGCCGCAAAACTCGGTGCAACAAATACCCATTTTGTAAATCCCAACGGTTTGCATGACGACAATCATTACACGACACCCTACGACATGTACCTGATCTTTAATGAGGCAGTCAAATACGGGAAATTCATTGAGATCATATCAATGTCGGAGTATTCCACCGAGTACAAGGATATGAACGGGGATCCGGTTGACTACAGCTGTATCACCACCAACAGATACTTAAAGGGGCAGATGGAGGCTCCCAGAAAAGCCACTGTCACCGGTGGAAAGACGGGTACTACCATGCTTGCCGGTTCAAACCTCATCATACTGGCAAAGGATTCCTCGGGGAATTCCTACATATCGATTGTGATGAGGGCACAGAACGCGGACATCATGTATGAAAAGACCAACAGGATGCTCGAACTGCTGACCTGATGTGACGCCGCATCACAACTTGTGTTTTGGTGTGTTTTATCGTATAATCTGGTAAAAGCCCGAAAGGGGTTAAAATGATATTAAGGAGGAAGAGCTGACATGATACAGCTTATCGTAGGAGAAAAGGGCAAGGGAAAGACAAAGATCCTGCTTGACAAGGTAAATGAGGCTGCAAAGAGCGCGAAAGGAAATCTGGTTTTCATAGACAAGGATTCCTCGCATATGTTTGAACTCAAAAATTCCATCAGGCTCGTAAATGTCGGTGAGTACAGGATCAAATCCTCCGAGGAGTTCACGGGATTTGTGAGCGGTATCATCTCGGCAGATCACGATCTGGAGCAGATTTTCATAGATACCTTCCTCATAAGCGCAGCCGTAAATGATGACGACTATATAGAAGCTCTCAGAAAGATAGATGAGATCAGCGCCAAATTCAATGTTTCCGTCACGGTGAGCATTTCAGTCACAAAAGACGACCTTCCGGAGGATCTGAAGAGCAAGGTTGTCGTAGCATTATAATCAGAGTTGCCTTAATCATCAGGGGGTTGATATTCAGCCCCCTTTTTACTTTTTTGTACAATGGGTTCATCCGAAAAAAAACCGATACGATACAGAAAACAGTTTCATCTGAATGCCGGAGTATTGATCTTTGGCGCCATCTTCATTTATATCCTGTTTGTTCTCTATGCATATCAGCATACGACCCATCTGACCGGATATGAGGTCACCATGGGCTCTCTTGCCGTGGACAGCGCATACAGAGGAGTCGCCATCAGGAGCGAGGAGCTTGTAAGCGTCAATGATGCGGGATATATCAATTATTTTGCAAAGGAAAGCGAACATACCTCAAAGGGAGGTCTTGTTTATACCGTCGACGAGAGCGGAACGCTTTCGCGCATGATAGAAGACGGCAGGATGGTGAGCGGAGTGCTTTCCGATGAGGATCTGAGAGAACTCAAAAACGAGCTTATCAGCAGTGCTTTTTCATATGATGACAGAAATTTCAGGCCTATCTACGGTATCAAGGATACCATCGAGGGTACGATCCGCAGGCTCGCCAGTGTCAGTGCGCTTGCCAGTCTCAAAAGTCTTTCCGGAAATGCTGCCTCAAATCATGTAAACATGGGCTATTCGCCGGATCCCGGCATAGTCATTTATTCCACGGACGGGCTGGAAAGCCTGAAACCCGGTGATGTGAACGCCGGTATTTTTGATGAGGAAGAACATGCGAAGGAGGATCTGACTGACGGACGGCTGGTGGGAGACGGTGATCTGGCCTTCAAACTTGTCACCGATGAGAACTGGTCCATAGTCGTGCCTGCAGATGAAAGTGTGAAGGAAGCCATAGGCGACGACTCCTATGTAAAGGTCAGGTTTGTCGAAAATGACTATGAGTCCTGGGGAAAGGTGAATTTCCTTGAAAATGAGGACGGGCTGTATCTGGAGCTGGCCTTTACAAATTCCATGATCACCTTTGCGCATGAAAGATATATTGACCTTGAACTCGAGCTTTCCGAATCAAAGGGACTGAAGGTCCCGAATTCCGCCATCGTAAAAATGGAGTTTTACCTGGTTCCCGAGGATTATCTCACCGTGGGCACAAATGAAGCCGAAGGATTCATCAGGCGCACCTATCTGGAGGACGGGAGCGAGTCGACCGAGTTTGTGGCGGCGGATGTGTATAACAATGTGGACGGGATGCTCTATATCGACACCGGGATATTTAATTCGGGGGATGTGATCATAAAGCCGGATTCGGCTGATACATACACCGTAAAGGACAGGGATACACTGACGGGTGTATATAATATGAACAAGGGTTACGCAGACTTTACGAATATTGAGATAATAAATTCAAATACCGAGTATTCCATTGTCAGCTCAAAGTCGAAATACGATCTCCAGGTCTATGACTACATTGTCCTGGACGGAGACGGTGTAAGCGACAGCGACTTCGTGACCGACAGGGATACGGGGATAAACATAAAATAATGGTCATTGCGAAGGGCTGCCGAAACTATGTTTTGTGAACAATAAGCCTAGAACTGTCCGAGCCGTGAACAAAACATGGTTTCGGCAGCCATATATTAATACTGAAATAAATCATGGAGGTAATAGTTATATGATACGCGAAAATCTGAAGACCGTTGAGGAGAATATCTGCAGAGCCTGTGAAAGGGCAGGAAGAAAAAGGGAGGAGGTCACGCTGATCGCAGTCAGCAAGACAAAGCCGGTCACGGATATCATGGAGGCCTATGAGGCAGGCATCCGGGATTTCGGGGAAAACAAGGTCCAGGAGCTTTGTGACAAATATGAAGTCCTGCCAAAGGATATACGCTGGCATATGATCGGACATCTCCAAAAGAACAAGGTCAAATACCTCATAGGAAAGACAGTCCTCATCCACGGAGTGGATTCTTATGAGCTCGCCTGTGAGATTAACAAAAGATCCGAACAGAAAAACGTGGTAACCGACATCCTGATAGAGGTTAACATCGCAAATGAGGAAACAAAGTTCGGAATCCGCCCGGATACTGCATTTGAGCTTGTAAACCGAATTATGGAACTTTCTTATGTGAACGTAAAAGGACTCATGTGTATAGCACCATATGTTGTGGTTTCCGAAGAAAATCGTGAATTTTTTCAAAAAATGTTGAAATTAGATGTTGACATAATAAATAAATTGGGTAATAATACGAATATGGATGTTATGTCAATGGGAATGACCTGTGACTATGAAGTGGCAGTTGAAGAGGGAGCTACCATGGTCAGGGTCGGAACCGGAATATTCGGAGAAAGGGATTACAGTGCAAAGACATGATCCCGGATTTCAGGAGGATGTATTAAATGGGAGTTTTAGACAAGTTCCTCAATACCATCAGTCTTAACGATGAATTTGATGATGATGATTATGATGAGGATGAGGACGAGGTAGTCGTATCGAGAAGGAGATTCGGCAGAAACCGCGATGAGGATGACGAAGAGGAGTTCCGTCCGGTTACGAGAGCAAAGGTTACCCCGATGCCCCGCACAAAGAAATCTTCCCTTGCTTCAGGCATGGAGGTCTGCGTGATCAAACCGGCTTCCGTTGAGGACAGCAAGGCGATAGTTGATACATTGCTTGAGAACAGGACGGTAGTGATCAACCTTGAAGGCATCACGGTAGAGGCGGCACAGAGGATCATGGATTATACGTCGGGTGCAAA
>CAMVDF010000038.1 GCA_947166195.1 uncultured Lachnospiraceae bacterium | reverse complement strand
GTCCCGCATTTGCTCCTCCCTGAAAACGCACCACAACATCCGCATTTTCAGCAAGGACATCCGTCATCTTTCCCTTTCCTTCATCTCCCCAGTTTGCTCCTACTATGGCCTTTACCATATATAACCTCCTTCAGACTTTTATCTCCGCTTTTGCTCCGAGAAGTCCCCTGTTTTTTTCAATGACCGGTTCCACCTTTTCCTTCAGGAATCTTTCCACCTGATGGGGCGCACATCCCACATACTTCTTTGGATCCAGATTGTTTTCAAGTTCCTCATATGAGACTCCGAAATTATCGTCATCGGCTATGAGCCTCAAAAGATCATTATCAAGACCGTCCCTTTTCACATGGAGTGCGGCTTCCATGGAGTGCTCCCTGATCAGTTCGTGAAGTTCCTGCCTGTTGCCGCCCTTTTTCACACAGTCCATCATGATGTTCTCGGTGGCCATGAACGGAAGCTCCTGTCTGAGCCTCTTTTCGATAACCTTTTCATTTACCACAAGACCGTTTACAACATTCATGCAAAGATCAAGTATCCCGTCTATGGCCAGAAATCCCTCCGGTATCGAAAGTCTCTTGTTTGCCGAATCATCAAGTGTCCTTTCAAACCACTGGACCGATGCGGTGATCGCAGGGTTCAGGGCATCCACCATCACATATCTTGCAAGAGAAGCGATCCTCTCACTCCTCATGGGATTTCTTTTATATGCCATTGCAGAGGAACCGATCTGTTTCTTTTCAAAGGGCTCCTCCACCTCCTTCAGGTGCTGCAGGAGCCTGATGTCATTTGACATCTTGTGTGCCGATGAGGCTATGCCGGAAAGAACATTCATCACTCTGGCATCGACTTTTCTGGAGTAGGTCTGCCCCGATACCGCATAACACTCCTCAAAGCCCATCTTTTTTGCTATCATGCCGTCAATGGCATCAACCTTTTTCTGATCCCCGTTAAAAAGTTCAAGAAAACTTGCCTGGGTTCCGGTGGTACCCTTCGAACCCAGAAGTTTCAGGCTTCCAAGAATATATTCCAGATCCTCCAGATCCATGAGGAAATCCTGGATCCACAGCGTAGCCCTTTTTCCAACTGTCGTCGGCTGTGCAGGCTGAAAATGGGTAAAGGCAAGGGTCGGCAAATCCTTGTATTCCTCCGCAAATTTCGAAAGATCATTTATCACATTCAGTATCTTTTTTCTCACGAGCGACAATGCATCAGCCATTATTATGATGTCCGTATTGTCCCCCACATAACACGAGGTAGCTCCCAGGTGGATGATCCCCGCAGCCTTCGGGCACTGCTTTCCGTAGGCATATACATGGCTCATCACATCATGTCTGACTTCTTTTTCTCTTTCCTTTGCCACCTCATAATTGATATCATCAACATGGCTTTTCAGTTCCTCTATCTGCTCATCCGTGATGTCAAGCCCCAGTTCTTTTTCGACTTCGGCAAGAGCGATCCAGAGCTTCCTCCAGGTGGTAAACTTCCTGTCCTGTGAGAAGATATTCTGCATCTCATAGCTTGCATACCTTTCCGATAGAGGGCTTATATACCTGTCAGTATCCATCATTTTCATCTCCTTAAAAGCTGAGTTCAAAACAAACCGCAAAAGATTATATTACACGGCCCGATCATTTTCAACAGATCCTACCCGTCCCTGCTACTCCTCGTGCTTTTCGTAGGCAGATACTATGTTTATTATCTCAGCGGCATAGTTGGGATATTTTTTCACAAGTTCATTGACCTCGTCCTTGGCCATGTTCCTGTTCCCGTCGTTATACTCGATCCTTTTTCGAAGGGATCCGCGTCTTGCCACCAGATCGTGGCGAAGCTCCACCATCTCACGCCTGTCCACGATGGCATAAGCCTGATGGGACCAGATGTTGGGATATTTGAGTCTGATGCTCTTCAGGGCAGCCATGAAGGTATCCATGGCGATCTTCAGATCTCCTCCTGCCTCATCAAGCATATATCTCTCATTCTTTTCTTCCTGATAAAGTTCCCAGAAATACTCCAGTTCGTCGGAGGAATTGACATGATACTTCCTGTACTGGTATTGAAGAAGATTTTCGACATTTACATATCTGATCTTTACGGTATTCTGTTTTGCTA
This sequence comes from uncultured Lachnospiraceae bacterium, assembly GCA_947166195.1. Lineage (GTDB taxonomy): Bacteria > Bacillota > Clostridia > Lachnospirales > Lachnospiraceae > NK4A144. The sequence goes on along the minus strand of CAMVDF010000038.1, from coordinate 12,877 downwards.
TGATCTGGTTCAGGAAATTTGACGCCTTCCTCATCTCTGTCTTTGCCCCTATGGATTCGACAAAGATAAGGGTCATGGCAACAGCAGCCGCAAAGGAGGCTATCACACATCCAAGCACAACATCCATTCCGTACATATATCTGAGTACCATCAGCATCAGGATGATAAAGCTTAAGGCACAGACCGTTATCATCACGAAATTCCTGCAGCTGATCTGCTTCACGGCCATTTCCTTTTTCTGGAAGGCGTAGGCGCCCTTTTCACCTTCAAGCTTCTGAAGGTCGCTTCTGACAAGGAACTTGTACTCCTCGTTTTTTTTCATCTCCTCCAGGGCTTTTGGCATGTCCGAAGCAATGGAATCCATGTCCTCGTACCTGTCGTTACTGATCCTTCCTATCTTTTCGGAATGAAGTTCGTTCTCCTTTTCAAGGCGCATGACCTCTTCCGCCGCAGCCTTGAGCGGTCTGTATCTGTCCGGCGGAAGCTTGTCTATGATCTCCATGTCATTGAGATAGTCAGTGACAAGACGGTATTCCCGCGTGGCCTCATCTATCTCCTTTGTGGATTCTAGCATCTGGTCACAGCAGTTTCTGACATATCTTTCCCTCATACGGGGATTTGATATATCGATCTCATTCCTGTCCGGAGTTTCTATTTTTGCTATATCTTCGCCGTCAAACAGGTCATCTTCCTCAAATCCGGCCTCTATGCTGTATTTGGCAAAGAATTCACCTATTTTTCTGAATAAACCCATTTCAAACTGTCCTGTATTCGTTTTTCAGAGACAATATCATCTCTTCTGCTTTTCTGACAAACCCGACTCTGTCCCTGTACTGCAGATCCATCAGGGCGGATACCTCTTTTTCAGCCTCTTCTGATGCTTTGTTTATCTCTTCTTTTGCACGTTTGAAAACCTCCGGATCCGGGTCGGCTTTCAGTACTTCACTTTCAAATTCTTCCTTCGGAACGCCGGTCTTCAGTGCCTTCAGATATCTCTTCAGGGCAGCCGGATCCTCTGAAATCTCCCATTCCTTTTTGAAAAAGCCTGCGCCTTCCCTGAAAAGAAATGACGAAGCGTAGATCATACCAAGATTATGATATACTTCGGAAAGTCTCCTGTCGTTTTCTTCACATTCTTCCAGAGCAGCGCTGTATTCACCGGCTGCAGCAACATAATTTCTGTTCTGGAAAAAGAAATTGCCTCTGGATATCCTCCTGACAAAAGGCCTGACATCGGTATTTCCTTCAATGATCCTGCGGATCCCTTCAAGCTCCTCCTCATTCACATAGTGTCCGTAGGCAAGGATCGTACATACATAATCAGATATCCCCTTGTCCTTTCTGTACAGAACCTTCAGCTGCTCATGAAGGTCGGGAAGTTCAAGTTCCTTTCCTATGAAATCAAAGAGCTTTTCGTTTATTATGGAATCATCCAGGATATAGGCATTCCCTTTGATGAAATAAAGAAGTTCCTCAAAGGAAAAGATATTGAGACACAGCTGCTCGATATAGAACGGGTTGGCCGTCTTTTTTCCGACACATTCATAGGTCATGAGGCTTCTCCCTTCACATCCTCAATATTGACCGTCCGGGTGATCTCATTTCCCGAAGCGGGAAAAATCTCTCCGAATCCCAGATCGGTGACAGTAACCTTCAGTTCAGATACGGAAAGCATCTCAAACCTGAGTGCAACCCTCGAGGCTCTCTCCGGTCTTTCGGGAATCCCCGTCGTCCTGATCACCACATATCTGTCGCCTTCACCGCTTATGGATGTCAGCGTGATACGGATCTCTCTTTCGCGGCCCAGCATCACCTCTATCTCCGATGATGCCTCAAACCAGTTGACACCGGCATCGATGAGTGACCTGTATTTTATCTGCCCGTTGGTGCAAAGATCCATCCCGATATTGACCCTGAGTTTGTCCCTGTCGAGAAACACCTCTCCGCTTTCTATCTTTTTGATGCCGGAAATATCCATGGCTGCATAGCAGGCTCCCTTGGTGTACAGGTTCATACCCTGGAAAACCCTGCGTCCGTCATCGCAAAGATACCTGATAGTCTCCTTTGCCCAGTCACCATCAAATCCGGTTCCCGCCAGATAAACGCTCGAGATCACCTCGCTGTCCATGATCTGCCGGCAAACCCGCAAAAGTCCGGCATCATCCTTCTCCGGAAGCTCAAACTGCCTCTCGTCGATGAAGGTCACATTCGGCTTCATGTTCCTGTTTGTGGAAAGGATCCCTGTCCTTACCGTCTTTCCGTCATAATCAACAAGACAGACCTTGTTGATCTTTAATTCCTCCGGCTGGCTTGCAGAATAATAAAAATAACTTTCCGCATGACTCAAAAATCTGATGTCGACATCATTCAGTTCCAGCATCTCGATGGCTCTTTTCACTGTCCTGAGGACCTTTGAATCAAGCTGCCTTAAAGTGATAAAGAGCATGGGCTTTTGAGGCCATTCGCTTTTGAACGTCACGCCCTTCAGAACGTGTCTGATGAAGCCTGACAGTACCGGTATCTTTGTTTCATCGTCACAGGCCTGTTCTATGAGATCCTCATAGACGGTCCCGAAGCCTTCCGGAGCTCTCTTTGCATCTTCACCGAACATCCACTCTTCCCTGTCATTTACCTTCATTGCCATAGTGGGTATACAGTATTTTTCCGATCCCATGAGTATCGGTCTTGTCACAACCTCAAAGCCGCCCCTGTCATCAGGCGACATCAGGCTTATCTGGGTCACATCATCACAAAGATCCAGTCCCGCAACTGTCCTCATTTATCTCTCCAATTCATAAATCCCGATAAAATTTCCTCAAAAATCCCGCAGCAGCGCACGCTTTTTCATGTAATCCGAAAGAGCATCCTCCATGCTCGTATAATCCTCCAGCATGTTACAGAGGATCACCTCGTTTAACAGGCAGTATCTCAGGGTCTTGTCTGCGCTCTCGTCCGGTTCTATCTCTATCACTCCGCTCTGTGTCAGGTTCTCGCTTCCCCCGGATTCCTCGGTGATATAATACTGGAGTCTTTCACCCCTGAACATCACAAACTTCTTTGAAAAGATCCCGCCGTAGATATTTGTCATCTCTTCCTTGACATAGCTGACACGGTCATCATTTCCGTCATTTAAGAGATAATGGAGGACCACCCTGTTTTTCGGATTCGATCTGTATTCCACGAATGAAAGATCTCCGTAGAGCCGCAGTTCCTCAACATAGGGCGTATATTCCGAAAAGAATCCGAAGACTATGTTTTTTTCAAGCATCTTTCTGATGCATTCACAGAGTATCTTCAGTGTCTTTTCATCCTTTTCCCTCTCCCGGTAATACCTGATGAGAGCCAGCATGCATACATCATTGAGCTCATCATCCTCATAGAGCCTGAGAAGTTCCGGAAAGATCCTCTTGTCGGGGATACGTTCCTTTACAAAGTAATCATACGCATTGTAGGACAGATACGCATAAACTATGGGACCCAGGGCTCCGCGCTTTACATAGTCAAAGAAAATGTCATCCTTTTCTCCGATAAAGCTCCCTGTCCTCAGCATCTGAAGTATTATCTTTTCCTCTATCTTTCTGACATCGAGTTCAAAATCCTCTCCCGCTCTCCATATCCTTCTCAGATTCTTTGTGGTACCCTCGAAACAGTCGATGAGATATGACAGGATCTGTTCATTGTACTTTCCTTCATTGAAGACATAGTAGGCCATATAGATCAGTTCTTCCGGAGCCTTTTCAACGCTCTGGGAAAGGAACTGTGTCAGGAGCCTGACCATGGTCTTTGCATCGGTGCCCGAGATGCCGTAGGTGCTTATCACATCACAGGCTTTGAGAGTCATGTCCCTCATGACCATGAACCTGACGACCTGGCTTCTGTCCTCCATATCAAGCTTGCTGATGTCAGTCATTTCTATGAGGCTGTCCAGTTCGTTTTGCATATCCTCATCATAATAATACCTGAACAGCTCCATCCTGACTTCATCCTTGAAGTCCTCATCAACATCTTTTGACTCAAGACAGCGCCTGACGAAAACAACATTGAAGCTGTCAACCGCAAAAGCGTTTCTCCCGCGCAGTGACAGATAGACATTCAGTGAGGTGTCATCCTGTGAAAGGGAATCGATCTGTCTGACAGCAGTTGCCGTGTGAAGAAGGGGTATCTCCTCGTATCCGCTTTCGATCCTGGAATACCTCCTGCCCCGGTCATCCTCAAAAAATATCTCATACTCATTGCCGCATATCTTTATCAGAGCCGTTCCGTCCCTGAGAGGACATACCTTTTCATCCTTCAGCTGCTTCTCCACCACTATGACGGATCTGACGCTCCTGTCACGGCATTTCAAAAGCCTCGTGAAGGCCACATCCGCAAGAGCTTCATCCACCGCAAAGCGCTGCTTCATGACTCCGAACTCACTGCCCTTGAAATAATCCAGATAATCATATATGACAGCCAGATTTTCATCTATATGTCCGGCATAGATCTCTTTCACCGCAAAATCGGAAAGCCTCATCCTGCATTCCTCGAGCAGGTCGGGAACCTCGGATTCATGCACTATCATGTTTGCAAAAACATAGGATGTCAGGACCGGAGGCAGATTGCTCTGCAGTCCGAAATACAGGAGTACATGACGGGGCAGCAGGGCTGTATGATTTTCCGGAAGGGTATACAGGTAGTACTCATAAAGATTTGTTATGCGCAGCTCCCTCTCGATCGCCTTTGAGAAATATACCCCGTACTCTTTTTCCGTCTTTTCATTTCTGATCAGATAAGAACAGATGGCAGTCAGTATATCATCATCATCAAACTCTCCGAAATACTCGGCCAGAACCCTGAAAAGCAAAGGATCAAATCTCCTGCTCCTTGATACGAGCTGGATGACCCTTTCCTCCAGAGACTTGTTGAAAAGTCCCTTCTTTATCGCATAATAAAGTATCCTCACATCAATGTTCTCAAGCTTCGTCAGCAGGGAAGGTTCCTTTGAAAAAAGGACATAGGCCTCTATGAGCAGCAGCGGACTCGATGAATTTCTCTCAAACTGCCTGATGAGAAGCTCTTTTTCCCGTTCAGGTGATCTTTTCACGGTCTCATCGAGATAAATGAGGATCCAAAGCAGGAAATCCCTGTCCCTGTGGCTTTCATACAATGCCCATACAGTCTTTACCGCATCATCGATATCCGTATCATCCTTTGCATTCATGGCCTTCAGATAGGTCAGATATCCCTTCAGTTCGGGAGAAAACTTTGATATGTCAAATTCCGATTCGATCTTTTCGATCAGTATCTGCGCTTCCCTGTCCCTTTTTGACACAACGAGGCTGTGTGCCTGATAGAGCCTGACCAGGGGATCGTTCATGTCGATATAGAGCATCCTGTCTATGAGCTCTCTTGATTCATTGATCCATGCGTTTGCGGTTATATCCTTTATCCTGAAACGCACATAGCATTCGGTCAGCTCGGCTCTCAGTTTTTTCTGTCTCAGGACCGCCTCTCTCTTTGCCCTGTCTATGGGTCTGTGATTTACAAATACCGGAAGAATTATGTCCGAATGTGATGATACCAGCCTGACCGAACCGTAGTTTATGCCTCTGTGAAGCCTGTCCGTCCTGATCGTATAGCCCACCTCAAGGCTGCTCCCCGTGAAGTCATATGAAAAAAACTCCTCCTTTGAAAGTTCCAGAAAATCGGCATCGGATTCAAGGGTGATATGTGTATAGCCCCATCCGGATTTTCTGATCTCAAAAGAACCCTTCTCCTCATCCTCCTCATCGATGATACTGATATTCTCTCTGTCAAAGCTGTATACGACGGGAGTTTTTTTATTAACGCTTATCAGAAATTCCTCTACATTTTCATATGAACCTTCCACGGCGGAAAAGGCCCTGTATTTCAGCATATGGGTCTTTTCGGTATTTTTGAAGATATCCCTGAACTCCTTTGTATAAAAGACCTTTACGGCCTCATCAAAATCGGAACGGGCAAGGTTTGTGAAATGAAACAGGTTTTTTATCGGTCCTGCCGTGGAATCCAGATATTTCCTGTTCACCTCGATGATGACATTTATCTGCGCCTCTCCGGCATCCGAGATCACAAAGATGTCGCCTTTGAATACAAAGCCGCTGTCCAGCCCTTTTGTTGAAACACTGTAAAGCACTTCCAGGCCCTCGTTGAGGGGGCCTTCATACTCGTTGACAGATACTCTGATACGCGGGTCAGAGGTCATGACCGAAAGCCTGATGCTCCTGCTGTCGCTGCAGCTGATGACAAAACTGCCGTCCCTGTCACAACCCGGAGAAACATCCGCTTCTATCTTTCTTTCGGACACTTCTATCTTTTCCGTATCGTATTCAAAATGACCTTTGATGAGGTTTTCGATATACTTTTCCATTATCTACTCCGCAAGATATTCCCTGATAGCACTGATCAGAAGGTCATCACTTTTTTCATCCATGAAGCAGAATCTGAAAAATCTGCCGTCCAAAGAGCCGTAACCTGTGCAGTCCCTTATCATCAGCTTTCTTTTGATACAGAACTCAAAAAGCCCTGTAGCGCTCTTTTTTTCATTATCTATCCTGCAAAGGACAAAATTTGCACAGGGTCTGTAATATTTTAACCCAAATCCTTCCAGTTCATCAAGTAAGGCGCATACCCTGCGTCTTTCTTCATCGATATACCCTGCCGAGGCCCTGATATGTTCCGAATCGGAAAGCAGGATCACGGCCGCCTTTTCGGAAAAGGAACTCACACTCCATGGATCCCTGAGGCTTTCAAGCTTTTTTATCAGTTTCTCATTTTTTGTCATTGCATACCCGACCCTGAGCCCGGGACATGAAAAGAACTTTGACATGCTCCTGATGACAAAAAGATCATCATACTTTTCCGTAAGAGCCGCACAGGAAAATCTGTCCATATCACAAAACTCAACATAGGTCTCATCCACCAGGACAACCGCACCGCAGTCACCCGCTTTTTGAAGGATCTTTTCCAGTTCCGTGTTTGAAAGAGCTGTGGATGTGGGATTGACCGGATTGCAGATGATGACGATGTCCGTCTCATCATCTATGGCAGCGGCAAGTTTTTGGGCATCAAATTCAAAATTCTCTTTTTCTTCCAGTTCAAAAAAAGAAACCGTACCTCCTGCAAGACAGACACTCCTGACATATTCCGAATACGCAGGTGCAACGATGAGAGCCCTGCAGTTTTCAAAGCATTTCGCAAAACCGCTGATGAGCTCTGTCGAACCGTTTCCCGGGATGATATGCGAAGGTGAAACCCCTGTATAGGATGAAAGAGCCTTCCTCAATGAGGCATAGTCTCTTTCGGGATATCCGGTTATACAGTCAAGGACAGCGGCTGCCTGTGTCCTGAAAGCCTTTGAAAGTCCCAGAGGATTTACATTTGATGAAAATGAGATGATCTCCTTTTCATCGATCCCGTATCTTGCGGCTACAGCCTCTATGTCACTTCCGTGAAATCCTTCCTGCATCACTTGTTCCTCCATGTGGTCGGTGCAAAAAGCAGCAGCATGGGATAGAGTTCAAGTCTTCCCGCCAGCATATCAAACATCAGCACATATTTTGAAAGCGGTGACAGAAAACCGTAATTTGCTGTAGGTCCCACCAGGGAAAGACCCGGTCCTATATTGTTCATGGTTGCCGCAACGGCAGTGAAATTTGTTACGGGATCACGGTTTTCAAGGCTCACGACAAGAACCGAGACCGCAAAGATGATGATATAGGCGCCAAGATAAACCTTCACTCCGTCAACAGTCTCATCCTTCAGTACTCTCCCGTTCATATGGACATTTTTCACAAGTCTTGGATGTATGAAATGAGCCAGTTCCTTGTGGAACATCCTGAAAAGTATCACTATCCTGGAAACCTTGAAGCCGCCTCCGGTAGAACCCGCACAGGCTCGGACAAACATGAGCATCACCAGGATGAGCTTTGAAAAGGACGGCCAGAGATCAAAATCCGTAGTGCCGAATCCGGTGGTCGTGATGATACTCGCAACCTGAAAAAGCGATTTGACAAAGCCGTCAAATATTGACTAAAAACAATGCCGGGCATTGAACATTATCGCTGCCACCGAGGCGGCAAGGATCAAAAGATAAACCCTCACTTCCTCCATTTTGAAGGCTTCTTTGATGCTCTTTCCGAAAGTCAGAAAGAAAAAGAAGTTGAAATTGATCCCGAAAAGTATCATAAAAACCGAGATGATTATCTGATGAAGGCTGCTGTAGGAGGCTACGCTGTCATTTTTTATCGCAAAGCCTCCGGTACCTGCAGTACCAAAGGTCAGCGTCACTGCATCAAAACCGTCCATCCCCGTGAATACAAGAACAAGGAGCATCAGTACTGTGAGTGCGAAATAGAGCCTGTAAAGGATCATGGCCGTATCCCGAAGCCTGGGCACCAGTTTTCCTACCTCCGGTCCGGGGCTTTCCGATCTCATCAGATGCATATTCTGTGCTCCGGCCATCGGCATGACAGCCAGCATGAAGACAAACACCCCCATCCCGCCTATCCAGTGAGTCAGGCTTCTCCAGAAAAGGGATGCATGGGACAAAACCTCTACATCCGACAATATGCTCGATCCCGTGGTTGTAAATCCGGAGACCGTCTCAAAAAAAGCGTCGGTAAAATCCGGTATGTCTCCGTTTAATACAAACGGCATGGCTCCCATGACCGACATCAGTATCCATCCCAGGGCAACTATGACAAACCCCTCTCTGGCATAGAAGGATGATTTTCCCGGCTTTCTGAAGCTGACTGCTGTTCCCACAACACCCGTCACCACCAGCGTAATGAGAAAGGCAAAAAAGTCATCCTCTCTGTAAATGATGCTGACCACAAGAGGCAAAAGCATGAACAGAGCCTCGATCTGAAGTATCTTTCCCAGTATGTAAATAATGCTTGAATGATTCATTTCCGCTACGTCTTTCCAATAATTTATAGTACTTAAATACAGCCACCGGCAAAGCCGTTAACTCTATTTCTTCAGGATGTCATCAAGGTCGTTGAGTCCCATATGGGTCGTCACAACGATCACCCTGTCTCCGGGGCTTATCTCATCCTGTCCTTTGGGAAACATTATCGTCTTTCCCCTGTTTATGGCTGCGATGATGAGGTCATCCTTCAGATCCAGTTCACTCAGGGGCTTTCCTGTGACTTCTGAATTCCCCGTCACCTTGAACTCCAGTGCCTCTGCCTTTTCGTCTATGATATGCACAAGGGTTTCAACATTACTGCCCATGGAATTCTGCATGGCCCTGACAAAGGAGGTGACACGATCTGCAACTATGGACTTGGTATGCATGATGGTCCCGAGATCGATATCCTCCATGATCTCATCAAACACAACCCTGTTCACCTTTGTGATGCACTTGACATTCGGGTTCATTTTTTTCGCATACAGGGCAAGCAGGATGTTTTCCTCATCTATGTTTGTCAGCGTGACCACGGATTCCGTATACTCTATCCCCTCCTCCAGCAGCAGTTCCTGATCAGTGCCGTCACCGCAGATTATGGTGGCGGAGCTGAGAGCCTCATCGAGGATCTCGCACCTTTTCGGATCTATCTCTATGATCTTTGTGCCTATCCCTAAAGAGAGCAGCTGCTGGGCCAGATAAAAGGATATCTTTCCGCCTCCGGCAATGATGGTATCCTTTACCTGATGGGTATCCTCTTTTATGCTCCTGAAAAATTTTGTTGCATCCTCAGGGGATGCCACAAAGGAGATCACATCATCCGCAAACAGCATGGAAGCACCGTTCGGAATAAACACTTCCCCGTCTCTTTCTATGGTACATATGAGAACATCGGATCCGAGCTTCCTGTTTACATCCATGACCCTGATATCGGCAAGCGGGGATTCCTCCTTGATGCGGTGCTTGAGTATCTCTATCCTGTCCCTCAGCAGAGTGTCTATCTTCATCGCATACGGAAACCTGAGAAGTCTTGCTATCTCACGGGCCGCCAGAAGTTCGGGGTTTAATACCATGGACAGTCCGAGTTCCTCCTTGAAATAACTGATCTCTTCCCTGTAGACCGGATTTCTGACCCTTGCTATGGTACTGATATTCTTGTTTGCCTTTTTTGCTATCATACAGCACAGGATATTGACTTCATCCGAACCCGCCGTAGCTATGAGGAGGTCTGCATTTCCTATACCTGCTTCCCTCTGCGTCTGAATGGAGGCTCCGTTTCCCTCAACACCTATGACATCTGCGTTGTTTGCAACGGATTTTGCCGTAGCCCCGTCTATATCAATAACGGCGATGTCGTGATCTTCATCGTTCAGCGCCCTTGTCAGAGCCGAACCGATCTTTCCGCAACCTACTATGATAATGTTCATCTCCTGCTTTTAACCTCCGATCTCATTTCCAGTATAAAGCTGATAGTATTTTTTCCTCATGGCAAGAAGTTCCTCATGGGTTCCCTGTTCAATGATCCTTCCCTTTTCAAGCACCATGATGCAGTCGCTGTTTTTTACGGTTGAGAGCCTGTGGGCTATGACAAAAGTCGTCCTCCCCTTCATCAGGGCATCCATACCCTCCTGAACTATCCTCTCTGTTCTTGTATCTATGGAGCTTGTTGCCTCATCAAGTATCAGCACGGGCGGATCTGCAACCGCTGCCCTTGCTATGGCCAAAAGTTGTCTTTGTCCCTGGCTCAGGTTTGCTCCGTTTCCGGAAAGCACCGTATCATACCCGTTTGAAAGCTTCTTTATGAAGCCGTGCGCATTGGCAAGCTTTGCCGCTGCTATGACTTCCTCATCGGTGGCATCAGGCTTTCCGTATCTGATATTCTCCATTACGGTATCGGAAAAAAGATTCGTCTCCTGAAGTACCATTCCCAGCGATCTTCGAAGATCCGCTTTTTTTATCTTGTTTATATTGATACCGTCATACCGTATCTTTCCGTCCTGTATGTCATAGAACCTGTTGATCAGGTTTGTGATGGTCGTCTTTCCCGCACCTGTGGAACCGACAAAGGCTATCTTTTGCCCTGCTTTGGCATTTATCCTGATATCGTGGAGCACCATCACATCATCCGTATACCCGAAATCAACGCCGTTGAACTCCACATTTCCCTCAAGCATGACATAATCTGTCGTGCCGTCAGCCTTGTGATAATGCTCCCAGGCCCATTTCCCCGTCCTTTTTTCACTTGGGGTCACATTGCCGTTTTCATCCACGGAGGCATTGACAAGGGTCACATATCCCTCATCCTTTTCCGGTTCCTCATCGATCAGAGCAAATACCCTCTGTGCTCCCGCAAGTGCCATGATAACGGAATTGAACTGGTTGCTGATCTGGCTGATGGGCATGTTGATACTCCGGTTGAAGGTCAGGAATGATGCCAAACCGCCCAGTGTCAGTCCGGCAAAGCCGCTTATAGCCATCGCTCCTCCCGCGGCTGCGCAGATGACATAGCTCAGATTTCCGATCTGGGCATTTATGGGTCCCATCATGTTCACGAATTTGTTTGCATTATATGCGCTGTAAAAGAGCTCCCTGTTTTTTTCTTCAAACTCCCTTACCGCAGCCTCCTCGTGATTAAATACCTTGACCACCTTCTGTCCGCTGATCATCTCTTCTATATAGCCGTTCAGTGCGCCGAGCTTTGACTGCTGCGCGACAAAGTTCCTTCCCGAGCGTTTTGCTATGCTCATTGAGGCTGAGAGCATGACAGTGACCATGAACAGTGACACAAGGGTCAGGGGAACACTCAGGGCTATCATGCTTATGAGCACACTTATTATGGTGATCAGACTGTTCAGAAACTGCGGCATGGCCTGACTTATCATCTGTCTTAAGGTATCTATGTCGTTGGTATATACCGACATGATATCCCCGTGGGGATGAGTGTCAAAATATCTGACCGGAAGCGACTCCATATGTGAAAACAGGTCGATCCTGATGTTCTTTAATGTTCCCTGACCGACATTTATCATTATCCTCTGGTGGATATATGAAGATACCACACCTGCGGCATACAAGGCCGCCATCTTTAAAATGGCTGAAAGAAGCGGAGAAAAATCCCTGCTCCCGCTTTCCACCATCGGAGTGATGTAGTCATCTATGAGGTTCCGCAAAAAAAGGGTTCCCCTGACCTGTGTCAGCACCCCCACAAAAATGCAGATAATGACAACTGCCACATGGAGGGCATAATCCTTCAGGATGTAGCGGGACAGCCTCAAAAAAAGCTTTCCCGGATCCTTTACCTTTTCCCCGGGGCGTCCCATGCCTCTCCGGCCGGGTCCTCCCATCTTTATCTCTTTTACCTTTTCCTGTGCCATTTATCTACCCTGATACCGGTTTCAGGCCGGCCTGTCAAAATCTCCAGTGCCTGAGATCTGCGATCCGTAAACATCCCTGTAGATCTCGTTGTTTTTCAAAAGCTCTTCATGCGTACCGAATCCGGATATGATCCCGTCATCCAGAACTATGATGGCGTCCGCATCCTGGATGGATGATATCCTCTGTGCTATGATGATCTTTGTCACGTCGGGCATGGAATTCTTTAATGACTTTCTGATCCTTGCATCTGTAGCCGTATCAACCGCTGAAGTTGAATCATCAAAGATGATGATCTTCGGATCCTTCAAAAGTGCCCTGGCTATGCAAAGCCTCTGCTTCTGTCCTCCGGAAACATTGCTTCCGCCCTGCTCGATATGAGTCTCATATTTTTCCGGGAAATTCTCAATGAATTCATCTGCCGATGCCATCCTGCAGGCTCTGATACATTCTTCATCAGTGGCATCGGGATCTCCCCATCTCAGGTTATCCAGGATGCTTCCTGAAAAGATATTGTTTTGCTGGAGGACGATCGCCACCTTGTTTCGCAAAACCTCCATGCTGTAGTCTCTGACA
>CAMVDF010000037.1 GCA_947166195.1 uncultured Lachnospiraceae bacterium | reverse complement strand
ACGTGTGCTCTTCCGATCTACAAACTTTCAGGCGATGAGAAGGCAAAGACTGTGGAGCTTCACAGGCCCTTCATCGATGAGATCACGATCAAATGCGATGAGTGCGGCGGGACGATGAAGAGAGTTCCCGAGGTCATAGACTGCTGGTTTGATTCGGGAGCCATGCCCTTTGCACAGCATCATTATCCTTTTGAAAATGAAGAGCTTTTCAGGAGCCAGTATCCGGCATCTTTTATCAGCGAGGCCGTGGACCAGACGAGAGGATGGTTCTATTCGCTGCTTGCCGAGAGCACGCTGCTCTTTGACAGCCCCTGCTATGAAAACGTCATAGTGCTGGGACTGGTGCAGGATGCGGACGGACAAAAGATGAGCAAGTCAAAGGGAAATGCAGTGGATCCCTTTGATGCTCTGGAAAAGTTCGGCGCGGACGCCATCAGGTGGTATTTCTATATCAATTCTGCACCCTGGCTGCCCAACCGGTTCCATGATGACGCGGTGACCGAGGGACAGAGGAAGTTCATGGGAACCCTCTGGAACACCTACGCATTCTTTGTGCTCTATGCAAATATAGACGGATTTGACGCATCAAAATACAGTCTTGAAAAGGATAAGCTTTCCGTCATGGACAGGTGGATCCTTTCAAAACTCAATGCCTGCATCAAAGAGACCGATGAGGATCTGGACAGGTACAGGATAACCGAGGCGGCCAAATGCCTCCAGGAGTTCGTGGATGACCTGAGCAACTGGTACGTGAGACGCTGCAGGGAGAGATTCTGGGCAAAGGGAATGGAGCAGGACAAGATCAATGCCTACATGACCCTCTACACCTGCCTGACTGACATCTGCCGTGCGGCAGCTCCCATGGTTCCCTTCATGACCGAGGAGATATATCAGAACCTGGTGCGTTCCGTAGACAAAGACGCTCCGGAATCCATCCATCTGACTGATTATCCGAAGGCTGATGAGAGCATGATAGATGAGACCCTCATGAGGGATATGGATGAGGTCCTCGATATAGTGGTATACGGAAGGGCTGCAAGGAATGCCTGCAATATCAAGAACCGCCAGCCCATCGCAAAGATGTATGTGAAGGCAGAAAACAAGCTGTCTGACTTCTATATTGATATAATAGCCGACGAGCTCAATGTGAAGGAAGTGGAGTTCTCCGATGATGTGAGGAACTTTACCACATACAATTTCAAGCCGCAGTTAAAGACGGTCGGACCCAAATACGGAAAGGTCCTCGGAAAGATAAAGGAGATCCTTTCAGGTCTTGACGGCAATGCCGCCATGGATGAGCTTGAGGCAAAGGGTGAGCTGAAATTTGATGCCGACGGCACTGAGGTGGTACTGACAAAGGACGATCTGCTCATAGAGATGACGAGCAAAGAAGGCTTTGTGGAGCAGTCGGATAATAAGATCACAGTGGTGCTTGACACAAACCTCACGGAAGAGCTGATCGAGGAGGGCTTTGTAAGGGAGCTCATCTCAAAGATCCAGAACATGAGAAAGGAAGCAGGCTTTGAGGTGATGGACAGGATCACGGTCTATTCCGAAGGAAACGAAAAGCTTGCAGGATATCTGGAAAAGAATTCCGGCTTTGTATTAAAGGAAGTAATGGCTGAAAAGATAGTTTCGGGAAGTACAGACGGATATACGAAGGAATGGGATATTAACGGACAGAAAGTGACACTCGGAGTAAAGAAAAATTCCTGAAGGAGGGAGCGAGATGTTGATCAACCAGACTTTTGACAAGGAAGCTTTCAAAAAGGCGGTCAAGGAAAATGTGAAGGTCCTCTACAGAAAAAATCTGAATGAGGCATCACCCCAGCAGGCCTATGAGGCTGTGTGCTACACGGTGAAGGATACCATCATCGAAAAGTGGATGCAGACACAGAAGGCCTATGAAAAGGAGGATCCGAAAACGGTCTACTACCTTTCCATGGAATTCCTGATGGGAAGGGCGCTCGGAAACAATCTCATAAATCTGTGTGAGTACAATGAGGTAAAAAAGGCTCTCCATGAGCTGGACCTTGATCTCAACATGATAGAGGATCAGGAGCCTGACGCGGCTTTGGGAAACGGAGGTCTGGGAAGACTTGCGGCATGTTTCCTTGATTCCCTTGCAACATTGGGATACAGCGCATACGGCTGCGGCATCAGATACCGTTACGGAATGTTCAAGCAGAAGATCAGGGACGGGTATCAGATGGAGGTTCCCGATGACTGGCTAAGAGAGGGAAATCCCTTTGAGCTGCGCAGAAGGGAATATCAGAAGGAAGTTAAATTCGGCGGCTACGTGAGAGTCGAGACCGGAGAGAACGGAAGGAATAAATTTATCCAGGAAGGCTGCCAGTCAGTCATGGCCGTGCCCTATGACATGCCCATCGTCGGTTACGGGAACGGCATAGTAAATACCCTTCGTATCTGGGATGCCGAGCCGGTGGAATGCTTCCAGCTCGATTCCTTTGACAAGGGTGATTATCACAAGGCTGTCGAACAGGACAACCTGGCGCGCAACATCGTAGAGGTCCTCTATCCCAATGATAATCATTATGCGGGAAAGGAACTCCGTCTCAAGCAGCAGTATTTCTTCATTTCGGCATCCGTACAGGAGGCAGTTGAAAAATACATGCGCAAGCATGATGATGTGAAGAAGTTCTACGAAAAGAACGTATTCCAGCTCAATGATACACATCCCACGGTTGCGGTTGCAGAGCTCATGAGGATACTCATGGATGATTACGGTCTCACCTGGGATGAGGCGTGGGCGGTCACCACAAAGACCTGTGCATATACAAACCACACGATCATGTCGGAGGCTCTGGAAAAGTGGCCCATGGAGCTTTTCTCCAGGCTCCTGCCCAGGATCTATCAGATCGTCGAGGAGATAAACAGGAGATTCTGTCTCGAGATAGCTGCAAAGTATCCCGGAGATCAGGAAAAGATCCGCAAGATGGCCATCATCTACGACGGACAGGTGAGGATGGCAAACCTTGCGATCTGCGCAGGCTTTTCCGTAAACGGTGTGGCAAGGCTTCACACCGAGATCCTCAAAAAGCAGGAGCTTCGCGACTTCTATGAGATGATGCCCGAAAAGTTCAACAACAAGACAAACGGAATCACGCAGAGGAGATTCCTGCTTCACGGAAATCCCCTGCTTGCAGACTGGGTTACGGATCACATAGGAAACGACTGGATCACAGATCTCTCAAAGATAAAGGGACTCAAGGTCTATGCCGATGACAGGAAGGCACAGAGCGAGTTCATGAACATCAAGTTCAAGAACAAGGAAAGACTTGCAAAATACATCATGGATCACAACAATGTTGCGGTAGATCCCAGATCCATCTTTGATGTACAGGTAAAGAGGCTTCACGAATACAAGAGGCAGCTCTTAAACATCCTGCATGTCATGTATCTGTATAATAAGCTCAAGGCCAATCCGGATATGGAGTTCTATCCCAGGACCTTTATCTTTGGTGCAAAGGCGGCAGCGGGATACAGGAATGCGAAGCTGACGATCAAGCTCATCAACTCCGTGGCGGATGTGGTAAACAATGACGCTTCCATCAAGGGAAAGATCAAGGTTGTCTTCATCGAGGATTACAGGGTATCAAATGCGGAGATAATCTTTGCCGCAGCTGATGTATCCGAGCAGATCTCGACCGCATCAAAGGAAGCATCCGGAACCGGAAACATGAAGTTCATGCTGAACGGTGCGCTGACCATCGGTACCATGGACGGAGCAAATGTCGAGATGGCCGAGGAGGTCGGAGCGGAGAACATGTTCATCTTTGGTCTGTCATCCGACGAGGTCATAGACTTTGAGAACAACGGCGGCTACAATCCCATGGATATCTTTAATAATGACCAGGAGATCCGCGAGGTACTGATGCAGCTCATAAACGGTTTTTATTCCAAGAACGATCCCGAGCTTTTCAGGGATCTGTACAATTCGCTGCTGAACACCCAGGTAACAAGCCGTGCCGATACCTACTTCATACTGAAGGATTTCAGGTCCTATGCGGCAGCCCAGGAAGAGGTTGAAAAGGAATACAAAAATACTCAGGAATGGGCAAGGAAGGCTATGCTGAACGTGGCTTCAAGCGGCAAGTTCTCATCGGACAGGACCATAAAGGAATACGTGGACGAGATCTGGCATCTTGACAAGGTAAGGCTCAGAAAGAAGTAAGACCGGCTGCGGTCCTGCTTCAAAATAATAAAGTATAGAGGAATAAATATGTCTGCAACTGTTGATAACTGTATAAAGGTAAGGGGAGAAGGAGTATTCATCAAAGACGGGCTTACTGTTTTGGAGGATACATCATCGTATAATAAGGACGAGGCTGCAAAGGGTACCATAGCTTACGGTATCCTGAAAAGCCACAATACCTCGTCCGACATGGAAGACCTGAAGATAAAGTTTGACTGCCTGACTTCCCACGATATCACCTTTGTGGGGATCATACAGACAGCAAGGGCTTCGGGACTTGAGAAATTCCCGCTTCCCTATGTTCTCACAAACTGCCACAACTCACTCTGCGCAGTGGGGGGCACCATAAACGAGGATGACCATGTATTCGGTCTGTCCGCGGCAAGGAAGTACGGAGGAGTGTATGTACCTCCCCACCAGGCGGTCATACACCAGTACGCCAGGGAAATGTTATCAGGCTGCGGAAAGATGATACTGGGATCCGATTCCCATACACGCTACGGAGCCCTGGGCACCATGGCGGTGGGAGAAGGCGGAGGGGAGCTTGTAAAGCAGCTTTTGTCCCAGACCTACGATATCAAAAGACCGGAGGTTGCGGCGATATATCTGACGGGAGAGGTTCCCTTTGGAGGAGGTCCGCAGGATGTGGCCATAGGCCTGATCGGAAAGCTTGTTGAGAGGGGCACGGTAAAGAACAAGGTCATGGAATTCATCGGACCGGGAGTGAAAAAGCTGTCGGCTGACTTCCGGATAGGAATAGATGTCATGACGACGGAGACCACCTGTCTTTCATCCATCTGGCAGACGGACGAGGCAGTACGGGAATGGTACGACATACACGGAAGAAAGGATGAATACAGGGAACTGAAGCCTGCAGATATTGCTTATTATGATGAGCTTGTGACTGTTGATCTGTCAAAGCTGAAGCCCATGATAGCAATGCCCTTCCATCCTTCAAATGCATACTCGATAGATGAGGTAAATGAAAATCTGGAAGAGGTGCTGGACATCACTGGAGAAAGGGCAAAGACAGCCTTTGGCGACAAGGTGGATTTTGACCTTCACGGAAAGGTAAAGGACGGAAAGTTCTGTACGGATCAGGGCATCATAGCAGGCTGTGCGGGAGGCGGATTTGAAAACCTGTGTGCTGCCGCAGACATACTTGACGGAGCAGACATAGGAAACAGGGAGTTCACCATGAGTGTCTACCCTGCATCCATGCCCATATATGCAGAGCTTGTAAAGAACGGCTCGATGTCAAAATTCATAGACGCGGGAGTGGTGATCAAGACCTGCTTTTGCGGACCCTGCTTTGGAGCAGGAGATACCCCGGCAAACAACGCCTTTTCCATCAGGCATTCCACGAGAAACTTCCCCAACAGGGAAGGCTCGAAGGTCCAGAACGGCCAGGTTTCATCGGTGGCGCTGATGGATGCCAGATCCATTGCCGCAACGGCCGCAAACAAAGGCATACTTACCGGAGCCGACAGACTTGATGTGAAGTTTGGAAAATATAAGTATCATTTTGACTCTGCGATCTACGACAGGAGAGTCTTTGATTCAAAGGGAAAGGCCGATCCGAAGGAAGAGTTGATCATGGGACCGAACATCAAGGACTGGCCCGCAATGCCGGCACTGACCGACAACCTCCTTTTGAAGGTGGTTTCGGAGATCCATGATCCGGTGACCACAACGGACGAGCTCATCCCTTCGGGAGAGACCTCCTCCTTCCGTTCAAATCCTCTGGGACTTGCGGAATTTGCGCTTTCAAGGAGAGATCCCGAATATGTGGGAAGGGCAAAGCATGTGCATCAGTTTGAAAAGGCAAGGGAAGAGTCGGCCGCAAAAGCTCAGGAGATGATAAACGGTGATGAGGGACTGAAGGAAGCCTGGGAATGTGTGAAAAAGAAATTTGCGGGAGCCGATCTTGTAAATACCGGCATCGGTTCAACGATCTTTGCCAGAAAACCCGGTGACGGATCTGCCAGAGAACAGGCGGCATCGGTACAAAAGGTCCTTGGCGGCTGGGCAAATCTGGCGCATGAATACGCCACGAAGCGTTACCGCAGCAATCTCATCAACTGGGGAATGCTCCCCTTCATAATAAAAGAAGGAGACCTTCCGTTTTCAAATCTTGATTACATCTTCATACCTGACATCAAAAAGGCAGTGAAGGAAAAGACGGATGAGATAAAGGCCTATACCGTAAAGGACGGGCAGATGAAGGAATTTGTGCTGACCCTTGGAAGTCTGACCGACAAGGAACGAAGCATAATCACCGACGGTTGTCTCATAAACCACAACAGAACATAAAGGGTTGACCAAAGCCGGTCGTTGCATTCAAAACTGAATGTGACTGCCGGCTTGTTATCGTAAGTTGAAAAAATATTTTTTTGCGGAGGATGATATGAAAGCGTTTTTGATCCTCGAAGACGGCACCGTTTTCACGGGAGTCTCCATCGGAGCCAGAAAAGAGATAATAAGTGAGATAGTCTTTAACACCTCGATGACGGGTTATCTCGAGATATTGACGGATCCGTCCTATGCGGGTCAGGCCGTATGCATGACCTATCCCATGATCGGAAACTACGGTATATGCTATGAGGACATGGAAGCGCAAAGGCCCTGGGTCGACGGATATATCGTAAAGGAGCTTTCGGAAAAGGACAGCAACTTCAGATCCGAGGGGACCATATCGGATTTTCTGACAAAATATGACATACCGGGGATAGCCGGGATAGATACCAGACAGCTGACAAAGATCCTGCGCGAAAAGGGAACAATGAACGGCATGATCACCACGGATGAGGATCATGTGATCAGTGATATCATGCCGAAGCTGAAAGCCTATACCACGGGAAAGGTTGTGGAAAAGGTCACCTGCAGCGAAAGGAAGACCATCGGAAAGGGCCGCAGGATAGCCCTCCTTGATGTGGGAACAAAAAAAGACATAGCATTAAACCTCGTGAAAAGAGGCTGCGAGGTCACTGTCTATCCGGCACTCACAAAGGCAGAGGAGATCATTGAGGGCGGTTTTGAAGGCATCATGATCTCAAACGGACCGGGAGATCCCAAGGAGTGTGAAAGCATAATAAAAGAGATCAGAAAGCTCTATGATACGGACATACCGATCTTTGCCATCTGCCTGGGACATCAGCTCATGGCTCTGGCAACGGGAGGCGATACCCACAGGATGAAATACGGGCACAGGGGCGCGAACCATCCGGTGAAGGATCTTGCAACGGGACGTGTCTACATCACTTCGCAGAATCACGGCTATGTGGTGGATGAGACAAAGATCCCGGAGGGTGTCGCAAAGGCATCATTCGTCAATGTAAACGACGGGACCGTTGAAGGTCTTGATTATACGGACAAAAGGATATTTACGGTCCAGTTTCATCCGGAGGCCTGTCCGGGACCTGTGGATACGGGATTCCTCTTTGACAGGTTCCTCGATATGATCGATGGAAAGGAGGGTGCCTGAAGATGCCAAGGAATAAGGATATCAAAAAGGTACTGGTGATCGGCTCGGGACCGATAGTCATTGGACAGGCAGCCGAATTTGATTATGCAGGCACACAGGGATGCCGCGCGCTCAAGGAGGAGGGTGTCGAAGTCGTCCTCATAAACTCAAATCCCGCGACTATCATGACGGACGGCGATATAGCTGACAGGGTCTATATAGAACCTTTGACGGTAAAGATCCTCGAGGAGCTCATAATAAAGGAAAAGCCGGACAGCATACTGCCGACCCTTGGCGGACAGGCGGGACTGAATCTGGGAATGGAGCTTGAGGAGTCGGGTTTTCTGGCAAGCCACAATGTGAAGCTCATCGGTACGACTTCCCAGACCATCAAAAAAGCCGAGGACAGGCTGGAATTTAAGAACACCATGGAAAAGGCAGGTCAGCCGGTGGCGCCTTCACTCGTGGTTGAAAACATCGAGGACGGAGTGAAGTTTGCAAGGGAGATCGGTTATCCCGTAGTGCTGCGTCCCGCATATACACTGGGAGGTTCCGGCGGAGGAATAGCCCACAACGAGGAGGAGATCAGGGAGATTTTGTCAAACGGCCTGCGTCTGTCCCGTGTGGGACAGGTGCTTGTGGAAAGGTCGATTGCAGGCTGGAAGGAGATAGAGTACGAGGTCATGAGGGACAGTGCGGGAAATGTCATCACTGTCTGCAACATGGAAAACCTGGATCCCGTGGGTGTGCATACGGGAGATTCCATAGTGGTCGCTCCCAGCCAGACTCTTTCGGACAAGGAATACCAGATGCTGCGTACAGCGGCATTGAAGATCATAGACGAGCTTCAGATCACGGGAGGGTGCAATGTCCAGTTTGCGCTCCATCCTTCATCCTTTGAATACTGTGTGATAGAGGTCAATCCGAGAGTTTCAAGATCCTCCGCACGGGATATCCCATCGCAAAGGTTGCGGCAAAGATCGCATTGGGATATACGCTTGATGAGATCAAAAATGCCATAACGGGAAAGACATATGCAAGCTTTGAGCCGGCTCTGGACTATTGTGTGGTAAAGATCCCCAGGCTTCCCTTTGACAAGTTCATAACTGCAAAGAGAACGCTTTCGACCCAGATGAAGGCTACCGGAGAGGTGATGAGCATCTGCGATAATTTCGAGGGCGCGCTGATGAAGGCCATCAGATCCCTGGAGCAGAATGTGGACAGTCTCCTTTCGGTGGATTTTTCAAAATATACCAGGGAGGAGCTTTTGCGGAAGCTGGAGGTGGTGGATGACAGGCGGATCTATGCCATAGCAGAGGCTGTCAGAAAGGGCATCGATACCAGAAAGATAAATGAGATCACAAAGATAGACAAATGGTTCATAGACAAGATCGCATCCCTGGTTGATACTGAGACGAGGCTAAAAAACGAGGAGCTTACTCCCGAGCTTTTGAAAAGGGCAAAGAGACAGGAGTTTCCCGATCATCTCATCGGAAAGCTTTCGGGCAAGTACGGGAAAAAGATCAAGGAACTTCGAAAGGAATACGGGATCCTGCCTGCCTTCAAGATGGTGGATACCTGCGCTGCGGAGTTTGAAGCCGAAACACCCTATATGTATTCCGTATACGGAGGTGAGGATGAAAGTCCTCTGATCCAGCCTACGGGAAAAGAGAAAAAGGTTCTGGTGCTCGGTTCCGGACCCATCAGGATAGGGCAGGGTATCGAGTTTGATTACTGCAGCGTGCATGCAACCTGGGCTTTCAGCAGGGCAGGCTACGAGACCATAATCGTAAACAACAATCCCGAGACCGTCTCCACGGATTTTGACATCGCAGACAAGCTCTACTTTGAACCGCTGACCCAGGAGGATGTGGAAGCCATAGTCGATGTGGAAAAGCCTGACGGAGCTGTCGTACAGTTTGGAGGACAGACGGCCATCAAGCTGACGCAGGCTCTCATGGAGATGGGAGTGAAGATCCTCGGAACCTCTGCGGAAAACGTGGACAAGGCAGAGGACAGGGAGCTGTTTGATGAGGTTTTGAATGAAACGGGGATCAGACGTCCTGCAGGTCATACGGTCTTTACCGCACAGGATGCCATAAAGGCCGCAAACGACCTGGGTTATCCGGTGCTTGTCAGACCCTCATATGTCCTCGGCGGACAGGGCATGAGGATAGCCTTTAATGACGAAGAGATAAACGAGTTCATCGGTATCATAAACAGGATCGCACAGGATCACCCCATCCTCGTTGACAAATACATGATGGGCAAGGAGATAGAGGTGGATGCGGTATGCGACGGACAGGATATACTGATCCCAGGCATAATGGAGCATATCGAAAGAGCAGGCATCCACTCGGGAGACAGCATCTCCATCTACCCCGCGCCGACGATCTCCGAAAAGGCAAAGGAGACCATCGCTGATTATACGGAAAGGCTTGCAAAGGCGCTGGATGTCAGGGGAATGATAAACATACAGTTCATCGCCATGGGAGATGATGTATACTGCATAGAGGTAAATCCCAGATCCTCAAGGACAGTGCCCTATATCAGCAAGGTCACGGGTATCCCCATAGTGGATCTGGCCGCAAATGTCATAATGGGAAAGACCATAAGGGAGCTTGGCTATGAGCCGGGACTTCAAAAGGCGGCTGACTATTTTGCCATCAAGATGCCCGTATTCTCCTTTGAAAAGATACAGGATGCGGAGACGAGCCTAGGTCCCGAAATGAAATCCACGGGAGAATGCCTGGGCATCTCAAGGGATATGAACGAAGCTTTGTACAAGGCATTTTTGGGTGCCGGCATCAGCCTGCCAAAGCACAGGCAGGTGATCATAACGGTAAAGGATGCGGACAAGCCCGAGATCGTCAATATCGGAAGGCGGTTTGAAGCGCTGGGCTACAAGATCTATGCCACAAGGAGCACTGCAAACTTCCTTGTAAACAACGGGGTGAACGCCCTCAAGGTAAACAATATCCATCAGGAATCCCCGAACATCGAGGACCTGATCCTCGGTCACAGGATCGATCTTGTGGTGGATACACCTACCCAGGGCTTTAATAAGAACAGGGACGGTTTTATTATACGGCGTCTTTCAATTGAGACGGGCATCACCTGTCTGACTGCGCTTGATACCGTGAACGCGCTGCTCACTGCCATGGAGACCGAAAACGCCGAAAGAGAGCTGGAGCTCATTGATATCGCAAAGCTATGAACAAAAGAGATTTCCAGAGGGAGCTTGACGGGATAATAAAGGAAATTGAGGAGTCCGGGATAAGACCGAAGCTGCTGCTCCATGTATGCTGTGCACCCTGCTCATCCTACTGCATGGAATATCTGACAAAGTATTTTGACATTTCCCTGTTTTTTTACAATCCCAACATGGACTGTAAAGAAGAATACGATAAGAGAAAGGATGAGCTTTCAAGGCTTGTAAAGGAAGCCGCTTTTCCGGTAAAGGTCGTGATAATGCCCTATGATCCTCAGGAATATCTTGATGCGGTAAAGGGACTGGAAGATATCCGTGAAGGAGGAGAAAGATGCTTTGCCTGCTACGAGCTTCGGATGAGGAAGGCTGCCGGGTATGCGTCGCAGAACGGTTTTGATTATTTTACGACTTCTCTTTCGATCAGTCCCTACAAAAACGCGGAAAAGATAAATGAGATCGGAGAGAGGCTTTCTGCTGAGTACGGCGTGAAGCATCTGCCGTCGGATTTTAAAAAGAAAAACGGATACAAAAGGTCGATAGAACTGTCAAAGGAATATGACCTGTACAGACAGGACTATTGCGGATGTGTCTTTTCAAAAAAAGAAAGAGAGAAAAAGGAGACAGACAATTGAAAAAACTGCTTGATATCCTGACAAATGAAGTAGCGCATGCTTTTGCCGATGCCGGATATGATGAAAAGTATGCAAAAGTGACAGTATCCAACAGGCCGGACCTGTGCCAGTTTCAGTGCAACGGAGCAATGGCTGCGGTAAAGGAATACAAAAAGGCACCTCTTCTGATCGCGGAGGATGTGGTAAAAAAGCTTGAAGGCTCGGCGTGCTTTAAAAAGGCTGTGGCGGTGAAACCCGGCTTCATAAATCTGGATCTTGATGATACGGCGCTTAAAGGTTTCATGGAAGAGATGTCAAAGGCTGACAGATACGGTGTCGGAGAGCCCGAAAAAAAGGAGACCATCATAGTTGACTACGGCGGACCCAATGTGGCAAAGCCGCTTCACATCGGACATCTGAGAGCAGCCATCATAGGTGAGAGTGTCAAGCGCATAGGAAAGTATGCGGGACACGAGGTTCTGGGTGATATACATCTGGGCGACTGGGGACTGCAGATGGGTCTCATCATCGCTTACATGAAGGAAAAGGGAATGGATCTGCCGACGCTTTCCGAGCTTGAAAAGATCTATCCCGAAGCTTCGGCAAGGTCAAAGGAGGATGAGGATTTCAAAAAGAAGGCCATGGATATCACCTACGGCCTTCAGCAGGGAGATGAAGAATATACCAGGATCTGGAAGCATATCATGAAGATATCCGTGGAGGATCTGAAAAAGAATTACGAGAAGCTTTCAGTGTTCTTTGAGATATGGAAGGGTGAGTCCGATGCACAGCCCTTCATAGGGCCCATGGTTGAAAAGATGAAGGCGGACGGTTTTGCAAAGATCTCACAGGGCGCACTGGTGGTGGATGTGAGTGAGGAGTCTGATACAAAGGAGATACCGCCCTGCATGATACTCAAGTCGGATAATGCATCCCTTTATACTACAACGGATCTTGCAACTCTGGTCCAGAGGGTGAAGGATCATGATCCCGACAGGATCATATATGTGGTGGACAAGAGACAGGATCTGCATTTTGTCCAGGTTTTCAGATGCGCAAAAAAGACAGGCATAGTAAAGGATGATACAAAGCTTTTCTTCCTCGGCTTCGGGACCATGAACGGTGCCGACGGCAAACCCTTCAAGACAAGGGAGGGCGGGGTCATGAGACTTGAGACCCTGCTTTCGGATGTATATGAAAAATGTCTTGAAAGGATGAAGGAAAACGGAGCCGAAATGAGTGATGAGGAAAGATCTGATACGGCAAAAAAGATAGCGCTGGCTGCCATCAAGTACGGTGATCTTTCAAACCAGGCATCAAAGGATTACATCTTTGACATAGACAAGTTCACATCCTTTGAAGGAAATACCGGGCCGTACATCCTCTACACCATTGTAAGGATCAAGTCGATCCTGAGAAAATATGAAGAATCAGGCGGAGTGCTGTCGGATAAAAGCTTTGCCCCTCCCTCATCGGATGCGGAAAGACAGCTTCAGCTTTCGCTTGCAGGATACAATGCCATGATGCAGGGAGCCTTTGAGGAAACTGCTCCCCACAGGGTCTGCGCCTATATCTATGAGGTGGCAAATGCCTTCAATCATTTCTATCATGAGACAAAGATATTGTCCGAGGCAGATGAAAAAAAGAAGGACAGCTATATAGCATTGCTGCTTCTGACAAAGGGAATACTTGAGGACTGTATAGATGTCCTCGGATTTGAAGCACCTGAAAAAATGTAAGCCGGAGGATGAGGATTTGTTTATCAAGAAGCATAAAAAACTTTTCATTTTTCTGATAATACTTGCCGTTCTTATTATAGTGACGGTATTTGTCGTGGTTCCGAAGATACGTGCGATGAAGGATGCTGCGAATATGGAGGTACAGAACTTTGAAACGATCGAAAGGCGGGATATCAGCAACAGCGTTGCGGTGACGGGAAGTGTTGCCGCAAAGGAGAGCAGGACGCTGTCAACCCTTGTCACGAATACGAAGGTCATGTCGGTGAGCGTGAAGGTAGGGGACAGGGTCACAAAGGGACAGGAGATCTGCGTCTTTGATTCATCGAGTATCGAAGAAAAGATGGAAAACCTTGAAAGACAGATGGATATCGCCTCAACAAGGTCGGATGAATCCGTGACGAATGCGCAGGTGAATGTGAACAAGGCAAATACCAGCATGGCAAATGATTATGTGGACAACACCACAAATGAAGCCAGGCTGAAGCAGGCATATGATGATGCGCTGAGGGATTATTATAATGCCTGTGACGGTTTTTCCGATGCAAAGAGTGCAAGGGACAAAGCAAAGTCGGAATATGAGGATGTAAAGGGCTCGTATGAAAAGGCAAAGTCGGCCTATGATGACATCCCCGATTCCTACAAGGCGGGGACGGTGAGTGCCGACGAGGCAAAAACCGAAAAATGGAATGCCCAGATAAAGGAATATAATTACTGGTCACAGCTGTATTCGTCGGCAAAGAGTGCATACGAGGCTGCGGCGGCAAAGGTTGAATCCTTTGAAAAAAATATAGAGAGTGCCGAAAAGGCGGCAAGAACGGCAAAGCAGAATCTTGATGATGCGGGTATCAAAACAGACAGGACGCTGATCTCTGATTATACGAGCGTTGCTTCGGCGGAGCTTTCGCAAAAGACCGCAAACGTGGAGGCAAGGGCGACAAACGATCAGAACAGGGAGGCCATGGATGAGTTCAGGGCACAGCTTGATAATACCGTCATCACTTCCCCGATAGACGGTATAGTGACTTCTCTTTCGGTGAAGGAGGGAGATGAGTTTGCGGCCAGCACAAAGAGTGAGGTGGCGGTGATACAGGATGATTCCGTCTGGATCGTAAACGGAAATGTGGATCAGTATGATATCAGCAATATCAAAGAGGGGCAAAGGGCCATAGTAAAGACCGATGCCACGGGAGATGAAGAGATGGAGGGTGTGGTGACCTTTGTTTCTCCCGTTCCAAGTTCCCCTTCAGGTTCCACAACGCAGAGCGGCACCGGTTCATCGGGCTCGTCCGCGACCTATCCGATCGAGATTACCCTGGATAAAAGGGATGACAGGATCAGGATAGGGATGACGGCTGAAACCTCCATAATACTTGAGCAGGTGCAGAATGTGTTTGCGGTGCCCTATGACTGCATCAATGAAAGGGAGGACGGAACCTTTTACATCACGGTGTCGGATGAAGAAAGTGTTTCGCAGGGAGAGGTCCCGGCCTCAAACGGAACCTTTGGAAAGCCTGCAAAGGATGGAGAAAAAAAGAAGGATGCGAAGGCTTCCGGCGGAAAGGGAGCAGGCAGCACGCCGACCCGGGAGATCACCGTGAGAAAGGGTCTGGAGACGGATTATTTCACGGAGGTGATCTCGGATGAGATAAAGGAGGGTATGAGAGTTCTCGTACCCGAAGTAACGGATGATTTCTTTGATGAATTCGGCGGGGACTTCTATATGGATATGGGAGGATTTTGAGTCTGATGGAAGAGACCGAAGGAAGAGTCATCATAGATGCAAGAAATATCATAAAAAGATTTTATATCGGTCAGCCCAACGAACTTGAGATCCTTCACGGGATCGATATCACCGTGAGGGAGGGTGAGTTTGTTGCCGTCGTCGGAGCATCGGGCTCAGGAAAGTCAACCCTGATGAATATCATAGGAGCTTTGGACAAGCCTACGGAGGGCGAATATACCCTTGACGGGGTGGATGTGATGAAGGCAAAGGACAGGGAACTTTCCGGTATCAGAAACAGAAAGATCGGATTTGTTTTCCAGACCTACAATCTGATCTCAAAGACCACTGCGCTCAAAAATGTGGAGCTTCCCATGCTCTACGCGGGGATGGGCAGGAGCGTGCGGATCAAAAGGGCAAAGGAACTTCTCGACATGGTAGGCATGGCCGACCGTTTAAGCCACAGGTCGGATGAGCTTTCCGGAGGACAGAAGCAGAGGGT
>CAMVDF010000036.1 GCA_947166195.1 uncultured Lachnospiraceae bacterium | reverse complement strand
TTCGGACGGCACGAGCAGGGCGTTCAGATGCTGGATCAGCGTGGATTTTCCGGAACCTGTTGCTCCTATGATCCCGACAAATTCACCGTCCCCGATCTGGAAGGATACATCCTTCAGCGCATGGATCTCATCCGAAGTACCCCTGCTGTATATGTAATTTACATGGTCGCATATGATCGACATAGTGCTGTCACAAGCTCCTTTCCGGAAAGGATGCCCTCTCCGAGTCTGACGCCTCTTTTTCTGAGCTCATATGCCAGTGCTGTGGCCTGCGGAACAGCCATTCTGAGCGCTTTCAGCTCATCGACTCTCGTAAATATCTCCTTTGGAGTCCCGCTCATTGCGACCTTTCCTTTGTCCATCACCACTATCCTGTCCGAATATATGGTCTCCTCCATATAATGGGTGATCAGAATGATGGTCACCTTTTCCACATCATTCAGGGCCCTTGCGGCCCTGATCACTTCTTTCCTGCCCACAGGATCGAGCATGGCCGTGGGTTCATCCATGATGATGCATTTGGGATGCATGGCAACCACTCCTGCGATTGCCACCCTTTGTTTCTGCCCTCCCGAAAGCCGGTTAGGTGAATGCTTCCTGTATTCATACATCCTGAGGGTCTTCAGCGCTTCATTGACCCTCTCTATTATCTCGGGTGTGGGAATGCCCATGTTCTCCGGACCAAAACCCACATCCTCTTCCACGATCGATCCTATTATCTGATTGTCGGGATTTTGAAAGATCATTCCGGCACTCTGTCTGACATCCCAGATATTGTTCTCATCGGAAGTATCTTTTCCATCCACATAAACACTTCCCTCACATGGATAGAGTATTGCATTTATCTGTTTCGCAAGGGTTGACTTCCCCGATCCGTTACCACCGAGGATGCTGATGAATTCACCCCTTTTGATGTCCAGGCTCACACCGTCGACAGCGCGCACTATACCCTCGACATTTCCTTCCTCATCCCGCCTGATATATTCATATGCGATATTATCGATCTCTACGATTCCCATTTGCTTTTGTTCTTAATTCTTAATTTTGAACCTTCTGTTCAACAAGGATTCCTTCGGATATTCCCAAAAAAATAGGCTGTTGCAGTTGTGTTTTGTGAACAATCAGCCGGCAGTTCTTAGCGAACCGGAGTCTTATAAATCGTCGAGCACGAAGGCTGCGCCGCTTTTCAGGCGCAGAACAGCGGCGGAGACGATTTTGTCATAAGACGAACGGAGAGCTTAGAACTGTCCGAGCCGTTCACAAAATACAATTGCAACAGCCTCCATTTATTATTTTATCTGATCATACGAGCTCCAGCAGAACCTCCATAGCCGCATCTCCCTTGCGGGGCCCGATCTTTACGATCCTGGTATATCCGCCCTTGCGGTCTGCATACCTGGGAGCGATCTCATCAAAAAGCTTTGCGGGAAGATCCACCTTTTTTGTGTTTCTCTTTCTTCCGGGTGCCTCAGCAGGCACATCGGTCACGGGATAAAGAACCTTGAGCATCTGGCGTCTTGCATGAAGTCTTGAGGGCAGATCTTTCTTGATCTCCTTGTCGACCTCATCATAGATCGTTACTTTCTTTCCGTCCTTCTCTTCCTTCTGCCTCTTGCCGTCCTTGTCCTTTCTTGCAACCTTTGCCTTGATGGTGACGGTCTCATAATTGTCTTTTTCGCGGATTGCAAGGGTTATGATCTTTTCGGCTAGCTTCTGTACTTCCTCAGCCCTTGCAGCAGTTGTGATGATCTTTTCATGATAGATCAGGGATGTTACCTGGCTGCGAAGAAGTGCTTTTCTCTGTGAGGAATTTCTTCCGAGTTTTCTGTATTCCATTCTGTTTACCTCTTTCTCATTTTTATTTCAAGGGATATGCTCTTTTGGACTTATAACCCCTCGATGAGCGGTATGCCGACCTCTTTGGTATTACCGGCACACCTTGAACAACATTGTATCAGTCTGACTCGCTCTTCAGCTCAAGACCCAGATCCTTGAGTTTTGCAAGGACCTCCTCAAGAGACTTGCGTCCGAGGTTTCTGACCTTCATCATATCCTCTGAGGTCTTGTTCACGAGTTCGGAAACCGTATTGATCCCTGCTCTCTTCAGGCAGTTGTATGACCTCACCGAAAGCTCGAGCTCGTCAATGCTCATCACCATGATGTCAACCTTTGCATCTTCCTTTTTGGATGTCATCACCTCGGTGTTTGTTGCTGCCTCTGAAAGATCTACAAAGAGATTCAGATGCTCGCTGAGGATCTTTGCTGCAAGGCTGATGGCTTCCTCGGGAGTGAGGGTTCCGTTTGTGTACACATCGAGTGTGAGCTTGTCAAAGTCTGTCTGCTGTCCTACACGGGTGTTCTCAACACTCATGTTCACACGTTCAACGGGCGTATAGATAGAGTCTATAGCTATGACGCCTATGGGAAGGTCGGGTGATTTGTTTCCCTCCGAGCTCACATATCCTCTGCCGCCTGTGATGGTCAGCTCTATGTTGAGCTTGCAGTCCTTTCCTCCGTTCAGCGTGGCAATGTGCTGATCCTTGTTGATGATCTCAATGTCCTGATCACACTGGATGTCAGCTGCCGTAACCTCTCCTTCACCTTCAAATTCAATATAAGCAGTCTTGACTTCGTTGGGGTTGCCGTTGTTTCTGATGGCGATATCCTTGATATTCAGGATGATCTCCGTTACATCCTCCTTTACGCCCGGGATAGATGAAAACTCATGGAGGACACCGTCGATCTTTACCTGGCTGATCGCGGTCCCGGGAAGTGATGAAAGCATGATCCTTCTGAGTGAATTTCCGAGGGTTATGCCGTAGCCTCTTTCCAGGGGCTGGCAAACGAACCTCGCGTATTTATTATCCTCAGAAACATCCAGTATCTCTATCTTTGGTTTTTCAAATTCAAACAATCGAAAACCTCCTATTTACTTGGAATATAACTCGACTATGAGCATTTCGTCTACGGGAACATCTATTTCCTCTCTCGTAGGAAGCTGATTTACTGTTCCTTTGAAATTCTCGGCATCTGCAGTAAGCCATGCCGGCACTGTCCTGTCTGCCGTAACCTCAAATATATCCTTGAAATGCTGTGATGATCTCTTGCTTTCTCTGATCTCGATCACATCTCCTGCCTTGACCTGATATGAAGGTATGAACACAAGCTTTCCGTTCACGGTGAAAGCCTTATGATCCACCATCTGGCGCGCTTCCCTTCTGGTACGCGCAAAGCCGAGACGGAATACCACATTATCAAGCCTGCTCTCGAGCATGATCATGAGGTTGGGGCCGGTCATTCCCTTCATCCTGTCTGCCTTCTTGTAATAATTCCTGAAGGGCTTCTCCAGCACTCCGTATATAAACTTTGCCTTCTGCTTTTCTCTTAACTGAAGTCCGTACTCACTTACTTTTCTGCCTGATCTCCTAACTTCTCTGTTCGACTTTTTGTCATATCCCAGATACGTAGGATCAAGTCCAAGTGATCTACACCTTTTTAAAACAGGTTCTCTATTAACTGCCATCTGTTATTATCTCCTTTTCCCTTTCATCAAACTCTTCTGCGTTTCGGTGGACGACAACCGTTATGCGGTACCGGGGTCACATCCTTGATACTTGTGACAGTCAGACCTGCCGCTGCCAATGCTCTGATGGCAGCTTCACGTCCCGAGCCGGGACCCTTTACCATAACATCAACAGATTTCAGACCATGCACGAGAGCTGCTTTTGTTGCAGTTTCAGCAGCCATCTGTGCCGCATATGGAGTAGATTTCCTTGAACCTCTGAAACCAAGACCGCCGGCACTTGCCCATGAAAGAGCATTTCCTTCAGAATCCGTCAGTGTAACGATAGTGTTGTTGAAGGATGACTGAATATGTGCCTGTCCGTGTTCAACGTTTTTCTTTACGCGCCTTTTTGTAACCTTTCTGGCGCCTGCCTTATTATTACCAGCCATTAAAACTAACCTACTTTCTTCCTAAATAAATCCATAGTTAATAGTTACAACCAGATCACTTCTTCTTGTTCGCCACTGTCCTCCTGGGACCCTTGCAGGTCCTCGCATTTGTCTTGGTCTTCTGACCACGGCAGGGAAGACTCTTTCTGTGACGAATGCCCCTGTAGCATCCGATCTCCGTGAGTCTCTTGATATTCATTGCAACCTCACGGCGCAGATCACCCTCGATCGTCTGCGTTTTGTCTATCACATCACGGATCTTGTTAACCTCATCCTCCGTGAGATCCTTGACACGCGTATCGGGGTTTACTCCTGCTTCGGACAGTATGCGGTTTGAACTTGACCTTCCTATACCGTAGATATAGGTGAGTCCTATCTCAACACGCTTATCTCTGGGCAGATCAACACCAGCAATTCGAGCCATTGTGAGCACGTACCTCCTTTCTTTTATAATCACCTATTGGCGCGTGTAGTATCCCGCGCCCAGGCTCGCTCAGCGAGCCTAAACGGGCAGTAAATATGCCAAAGGGCATATTCAACCCTGCACCTGTTTGTGCTTCGGGTTTACGCAAATAATGCGGATCTTTCCTTTTCTTTTTACCACTTTGCATTTTTCGCAAATCGGCTTAACAGATGATCTAACTTTCATGGTAATCCTCCTTGTTACGGGCAAAAAACCCAATCCCCGCAAAAAGCGGCAAAGTACATTCTATCACACGCTTTTTTGCAATTCAAGAAAAACTTTATTTATCTCTCCATGTTATCCTGCCTTTTGTGAGATCATAGGGTGAAAGTTCTATGGTCACCTTGTCTCCCGGGAGGATCTTGATGAAGTTCATTCTAAGCTTGCCGCTGATATGTGCCAGCACCTCGTGACCATTGTCAAGCCTGACCTGAAACATCGCATTTGGCAGCTTTTCGATCACGGTTCCTTCTATTTCTATAACATCTGCTTTTGACATTTATCCCTCCGCCAGAATAGCATTAACAGCCGCAAATACATCCTTCGGATCCACAGTCCCGTCCACAGTCCTGAGTATTCCCTTGTTGGTATAATACTCAATGAGCGGCTGGGTCTGTTCATGATAAACACCAAGTCTCTTTTTCACGGTCTCGGGCTTGTCATCATCCCTCAGGACCAGTTCTTCTCCGCAGACATCGCAGATGCCTTCCTTTTTCGGAGGAACATACTTGATATGATAGGTTGCCCCGCATTTCGGACACGCCCTTCTGCCTGACATCCTGTTTACGATGTTTTCATCGGGAACATCCACATTTATGGCAAAGTCCACTGCATCATCAAGCTTTTTCAATTCCTCATCAAGGACATTTGCCTGAGGTATAGTCCTGGGAAAACCGTCAAGGACATATCCGTTTTTGCAGTCTTCCTTTGAAACCCTGTCAAGAAGTATCCTGACCGTCAGCTCATCGGGAACAAGCTTTCCCTGATCCATATACGTCTTTGCTTCTTTTCCGAGATCCGTTCCTTCCTTGATATTTGCCCTGAATATATCACCGGTGGAAATGTGAGGTATCCCTTTTTCCGCCGCTATCATCTGGGCCTGCGTTCCTTTTCCCGCGCCCGGAGCTCCAAGCATTATTATCTTCATAATAAAACCATACCTTTTAGCTGTTCAAAAATCCCTTATAGTTTCTCACTACCATCTGTGATTCGATCTGCTTGATGGTCTCAAGGATAACACCGACGATAATGATGAGTGATGTTCCGCCGAATGATACTCCTGCATTGAACACACCGTTGAAGAATATCGGGATGATCGCTACTATAATCAGACCGACTGCTCCGATGAAAATGATGTAGTTCAGTATCTTTGTCAGATAGTCGCTGGTCGGCTTTCCGGGTCTGATGCCGGGTATGAATCCGCCCTGCTTTTTCATATTGTCGGCAACCTCAAGGGGATTGAAGGTTATCGATGTATAGAAGTAGGCAAAGAACACAACCAGTACTATGTAGATCACAACACCGATGGAATATGCCGGGGTAGCTGCCTTGAACCAGTTTGAGGAACTCAGGGTCTTCAAAATATGACCCCATGCAGTGGTTCCGCCGGTATTTCCGAGGAGCTGGGCTATGACTACCGGAAACTCCATCAGGGATGAAGCAAAGATAATGGGGATGACACCGCCGGTATTGACCTTCAGCGGGATATATGTGGAGTTTCCTCCGAGCATCTTTCTGCCCTGCATCTTCTTTGCATACTGTACGGGAATCCTTCTTTCAGCATCATTGAGGAGGATGGTGAGGACCACCGTCACCAGTATGATCGCAAGGATGATAACTGCGGAAAGGACTGCAAAGGCGATAGCCCTGTCCTTTACATACATTGTGAAAAGTCCTGTCATATCATCGGGTATCCTCGATATGATGTTTATGGTGAGGACTATGGATATACCGTTGCCTACACCGTATTCCGTGATCTGCTCACCTATCCACATCAGGAATGCGGATCCTGCGGTAAGAGCACAGATGATCATGATCACATTTAATGCATTGTATGTTGTCAAAAGTCCCTGTCTTCCAAATCCTATAGCCATTGCGGTAGACTCAATGAGTGCCAGACCAATGGTCACGTATCTGGTTATGGAAACGAGCTTCTTTCTTCCCTCTTCGCCCTCTTTCTGCATCTCCTCAAGGGCAGGTATCGCTATTGTGAGAAGCTGGATTATGATTGACGACGTGATATAGGGTGTGATGTTCAGTGCAAACAGCGACATATTCTCAAACGAACCACCGGTGAAAGCATTGAAGAAATTGAACGAATCACCTGTCAGCTGTGAAAACCATTCCTGAAACACCAGCCTGTCAAATCCCGGAAGGGGAAGTTCACATCCAAGCCTGACGATAACAAGTGCAAGCAATGTGAACAAAAGCCTGTTTCTGATGTCCTTTATCTTAAAGGCATTTCTCACTGTATCAAACATTAGATCACCTCAGCTTTCCCACCTGCTGCTTCTATTTTTTCCTTTGCTGTTGCAGAAAAAGCATTTGCTTTTACCGTGAGTTTCTTTGTGATCTCTCCGTTTCCGAGGATCTTCAGTCCGTCAAGAGTATCCTTTATTATCCCTCTTTCAATGAGGTCTTCGGATACAACTGTAGCTCCATCCTCGTAATACTTCTCAAGATCGCTCACATTGAGTGTAACGATCTCCTTGTGGTTATAATTCTGGAATCCCCTCTTGGGAAGTCTCCTGTATAAGGGCATCTGACCGCCTTCAAAACCTGTCCTGGGCGCTCCTGAACGTGCCTTCTGTCCCTTGTGTCCATATCCGGCTGTCTTTCCGTTTCCGGATGCGTGGCCACGGCCTTTTCTGTATCTGTTGTGCTTGGAGCCGGCTGCCGGACTCAGATTTGATAATTCCATCGCTTTCCTCCTTCTTACACTTCCTCAACCTGTAAAAGATGGTTAACCTGCTTGATCATTCCGCGGACAGCAGAATTGTCGGGAAGCAGAACTGTGCTGTTCGTCTTGTGAAGACCCAGAGCCTCCACTGTCTTCCTGTGCTTGGGCAGTGCACCTATCGTTGATTTCTTTAATGTTATCTTTAATCTATCTGCCATTTCTTCTTCTCCTTAAAACTATGCTCTGATCTGCTCTACGGATTTGCCGCGAAGTCTTGCGACATCCTCCGGAGACCTGATCTGGGAAAGTGCATCGATAGTGGCCAGTACGACATTCTGCTTGTTGTTGGACCCGAGAGACTTTGTACGGATATTTCTGATACCTGCAAGCTCACAAACCACACGGGCAGGACCTCCGGCTATGATACCGGTACCTTCGGGAGCCCTCTTGAGAAGTATGGAAGCTCCTCCGAACTTTCCTATGAAATCATGAGAGACCGATCCGTTTTCATCAAGCGCCACATTTACAAGATGCTTTGCTGCGTCTTCTCTTCCCTTCCTGATGGCTTCGGGAATTTCAGTTGCCTTTCCAAGGCCTACACCTACGCGTCCGTTGCTGTCGCCTACTACCACGAGAGCGGAAAAACGCATGTTTCGACCACCCTTGACAACCTTTGTTACACGCTTGATGGTAACGACCTTGTCAGACATTCCGTCTTCGTTTCTGTTGTCGTTGTTTCTGTCATTTCTGTTGTTATCCATAGATCTTCCCTTTCCTCTTAAAACTCCAGTCCGGCCTCTCTTGCGGCATCCGCAAGTGCCTGAACCTTCCCGTGATACACAAAACCTCCTCTGTCAAATACGACTGTCTTGATACCCTTCTTTACAGCTCTCTCTCCTATGAGCTTTCCTACATAGGCAGCTGCCTCGGTATCGTCCGTATTTTTCAGTGCCGCCTTCACATCCTTTTCATTCGTGGAGGCTGCAGCCAGGGTATGTCCCTTGGGGTCGTCTATGATCTGAGCGTACATATGCGTGTTGCTTCGGTAAACCGAAAGACGGGGACGTTCGGGAGTACCGCTGAATCGATTGCGGATCTTTTTGTGCTTCTTTTCACGTACTTCTGATCTTGATTTTTTGCTGATCATTATTTTTCCTCCCTCTATTACTTCTTACCGGTCTTGCCGACTTTGCGTCTGATAACTTCATCGCTGTACTTGATACCCTTGCCCTTGTAAGGTTCAGGTCTCTTCTTGTCCCTGATCACTGCTGCATACTGTCCGACCTTTTCCTTGTCAATGCCGCTCACAACGATCTTGTTGTCTTCAACCTTTGTCTCTATACCCTCAGGATCCTCCATGACAACAGGGTGGGAATATCCGAGGTTCAACGTGAGGGTCTTTCCCTGCTTTGCAGCCCTGTAACCCACACCGTTTATCTCGAGTGTCTTTGAGTAGCCGTCTGAAACTCCGACTATCATGTTGTTTATAAGGGTTCTGGTCAGACCATGCAGGGCCCTGTTTTCCTTTTCATCATTGGGTCTTTCAACCGTGATGTTTCCATCCTCCTGCTTTATGGCCATCTGTGAAGGAAGAACTCTTGATAATTCGCCCTTCGGACCCTTTACAGTCACTTTATTATTTTCTGCGACACTTACCGTTATTCCGGAAGGTATCGCGATAGGCATTTTTCCGATTCGTGACATGCCCGCACCTCCTATTTTTTATTATTTAAGTTCGATTCTTACTCACCGGGTGTTCATTCATACCGCTCCGACTAAGCTCGATAAAACCTCGCTAAGTCTCCGGGTATAGTTCGTACTAAACTCGTACTTCGCCTTCGGCTTGCACTCGTTAAGTACTTACTTACCACACGAAAGCAAGTACTTCGCCGCCGACTCCGAGCTCTCTGGCTTTCTTGTCGGTAATCACACCGTTGTTTGTCGAGATGATAGCTACTCCAAGTCCTCCGAGAACCCTGGGAAGCTCATCTTTTCCGGCATAGATCCTTAAGCCCGGCTTTGATATCCTCTTTAAGCCTGTGAGAACCTTTTCTCTCTTGTTGTCGTTGTATTTCAGGCTGACCCTGATGCTCTTGAATCCGTTTTCTCCGTCAACCAGATCGTATTTCTTTATATATCCTTCATCAAGAAGAATGTCTGCTATTGCTATCTTCATCTTGGATGCAGGTATATCTACCGTATCATGTTTTGCGGTGTTTGCGTTCCTGATTCTGGTCAGCATATCCGCGATAGGATCGTTTGTTGTCATCTTTATACCTCCTTTACCAAGACGCTTTCTTCACGCCCGGGATCTGTCCCTTGTAGGCAAGTTCCCTGAAACATACCCTGCAAATACCATACTTTTTCAATACCGAATGAGGTCTTCCGCAGATCCTGCAACGTGTGTAAGCACGTGTGGAGAATTTGGGCTTGCGCTGCTGTTTTAATTTCATTGATAATTTTGCCATCAGTTTTCCTCCTTCTCAAACGGCATATTGAACAGCCTAAGAAGCTCTCTTGCTTCTTCATCGGTCTTTGCAGTGGTAACGACTATAACGTCCATGCCTCTGACCTTGTCTATCTTGTCATACTCGATCTCAGGGAAGATGATCTGCTCCCTGATACCAAGTGCATAATTTCCTCTGCCGTCAAATGAATTGGCACTGACACCACGGAAATCTCTGACTCGGGGAAGAGCCAGGTTTACGAGCCTGTCGAGGAAGTCATACATCTTTTCTCCTCTGAGGGTAACCTTGCAGCCGATGGGCATGCCCTCCCTGATCTTGAAGTTTGCTACTGCCTTCTTTGCCTTTGTGGTGACGGCATGCTGGCCGGTGATCTTTTCAAGGTCTGCAACTGCGGAATCAAGAACCTTGACGTTTTCCTTTGCCTCTCCGACACCCATGTTGACAACTATCTTTTCTATCTTCGGGACTTCCATGACATTCTTGTATCCAAACTTCTTTGTCATGGCGTCCTTGATCTCTTCGTCATATAACGTTCTGAGTCTGTTCAACTTTCAAAACCTCCTTTCTTAATCTATGACATCTCCT
The DNA here is from genome assembly GCA_947166195.1 of uncultured Lachnospiraceae bacterium. Lineage (GTDB taxonomy): Bacteria > Bacillota > Clostridia > Lachnospirales > Lachnospiraceae > NK4A144. The sequence goes on along the minus strand of CAMVDF010000036.1, from coordinate 5,136 downwards.
GTAGACTTTGCGAACCTTACCTTCTTGTCTCCATTAAACTTGAATCCGATCCTGGTAGGTTTTCCGTTGTGTACATACATTACATTGGAAATGTCGATGGGTCCTTCCTGATGGGTGATCCCTCCGTCAGGATTTCCCGCTGAAGGTTTCGTGTGCTTCGTCAGGAGATTCACTCCTTCGACGACCACCTTTTTTCCGGCTCTGTCAACACTGACGACCTTTCCCTGCTTTCCCTTATTTGTTCCGGTGATGACCTGTACGGTATCGCCCCTTTTGATTTTGCATGTAGCCATGACCGCGCCTCCTTATAATACCTCGGGAGCAAGCGATACTATCTTCATGAACTGCTTGTCACGAAGCTCTCTTGCCACCGGTCCAAAAATACGGGTTCCTCGGGGTGTGTTATCTTCCTTTATTATGACAGCTGCGTTCTCATCAAATCTGATGTATGATCCGTCCTTGCGGCGGATGCTCTTTACTGTCCTGACAACAACGGCCTTCACAACATCACCCTTTTTCACAACACCGCCGGGTGTTGCATCTTTTACGGTAGCGGTTATCACATCACCGATACCGGCATATCTTCTTGTAGAGCCGCCTATAACCCTGATGCAGAGAATCTCTTTCGCACCGGTATTATCAGCGACCTTGAGTCTTGTTTCCTGCTGTACCATTGCTTTCTCCTTTCAAGATTACTTTGCTCTCTCAACTATCTCGACAAGTCTCCATCTCTTTGTCTTTGAAAGAGGTCTTGTCTCCATAACCTTTACTGTATCTCCTATATTGCACTCATTGTTTGAATCCTGTGCATGAAGCTTGTATGTACGCTTTACGATCTTTTTGTAAAGAGGATGTCTGACATGGTCCTCAACCGCAACAACTATGGTCTTGTCCATCTTGTTGCTCACAACCTTTCCCGTACGAGTTTTTCTAAGATTTCTTTCCGTACCTTCCACGTTCGTCTCCTTTCTGATCTATCGACGCGACTTTATTATTTTCCTGCAGCCTTCTCAGTGATGATCGTCTGTATCCTTGCAATATTCTTCCTGACTTCCCTGATCCTTCCCGTATTATCCAACTGATTGGTCGCATTCTGGAATCTCAGATTGAAGAGTTCCTTTTTTGCCGCCGTCAGATCGCTTGAAAGTTCCGCGTCAGACTTTGTTCTCAGATCTGCTATATACTTATCTGTTTTCATTTGGCAACACCGCCTTCCTTAGCCGCTACGATCGCATCGAGATCGGCTTTTGAAATGATCTTGCATTTGCAAGGGAGCTTGTGTGTTGCAAGTCTCAATGCTTCCCTTGCTGTCTCCTCGGGCACACCGGCTATCTCAAAAAGCACCCTGCCCGGCTTTACTACTGCAACCCAGTACTCAAGCGCACCTTTTCCGGATCCCATTCTGGTCTCGGCGGGCTTTGCCGTTACAGGCTTGTCGGGGAAGATCTTGATCCAGACCTTTCCAAAACGCTTGATATATCTTGTCATAGCCACACGGGCTGCCTCTATCTGATTTGATTTGATCCAGCAGGGCTCGAGGGCTACTATTCCGTACTCTCCGTAGGTGATCGTATTTCCGCTGTTTGCCTTGCCTTTCATGGTTCCGCGCATCTGCTTACGATGCTTTACTCTCTTTGGCATTAACATTATTTATCGCCTCCCTCTTCTTCTGATCTGTCAGCGATCGCCGCCTTTGTCTTGCCGAGGATCTCATCCTTGTAGATCCATACCTTGACACCTACTTTTCCGTAGGTCGTATCTGCCTCGGCAAATCCGTAATCTATATCCGCCCTCAGTGTCTGAAGAGGAATGGTTCCTTCCGAATAGAACTCGGTACGGGCCATGTCTGCTCCTCCGAGACGTCCCGAAACACTGGTCTTGATTCCCTTTGCTCCGTTCTTCAATGTTCTCTGCATGCAGGATTTCATGGCTCTTCTGAAGGATACACGGTTCTCAAGCTGTCCTGCGATATTCTCTGCTACAAGCTGTGCGTCCTTGTCAGGCTTTTTGATCTCCCTGACATCGAATATCAGGTTCTGCTTTGTATATTTCTGGAGCTTCTTTTTTGTCTTTTCAAGCTCTGCTCCGCCTTTTCCGATTATCATACCAACCTTTGCGGCATACACAACAACCTTTACCCTTCCGGCTGCTCTTTCGATCTCGATCTTTGATACTCCGGCAGAGTAGAGTTCCTTTTTCAGGAACTTCCTGATGTTGTAGTCTTCTACAAGGTTATCTGCGAATTCACCCTCGGAAGCATACCATTTTGAATCCCAATCACTTATTATTCCGACTCTGAGGCCGTGGGGATTTACTTTCTGACCCATTTAATAACTCCTTTCGAAAAAATATCCCTAACCGTTAATTTTTCTCATCGAGAATGACCGTTATGTGACTCATTCTCTTCTGGATCCTGTATGCCCTGCCCTGGGCACGCGGCTGTATACGCTTCATGATCGGGCCGGGAGTGGCAAAGCACTCGGCCACATATAATGAATCCGCACTCATTCCGTTGTTGTTCTCGGCATTTGCAACTGCCGACTCGATGAGCTTCTTTATTACTCTTGAAGCATTTCTCGGATTGTAGGTCAGGATACCCAGAGCCTCGTTCACGCTCTTTCCTCTGATCGCATCAAGCACGAAGCATGCTTTCTGGATCGGGATCCTAGCGTAGGACAGCTTTGCTGACGGCCTTGTATCCTTTACACTGTTTCTTTCTCTTTTAATCTTACTTCTATGTCCTTTAGCCACGGATGCAGCCTCCTTTCAATACTTTGATCCTACTTGACGGATGACTTTGACTCTCCGCCATGTCCTCTGTAGGTCCTCGTCATAACAAACTCTCCCAGCTTGTGTCCTACCATATCCTCGGTAATATAAACCGGAACATGCTTTCTTCCGTCATGTACTGCTATGGTATGCCCCACAAACGAAGGGAAGATCGTCGAGCGGCGCGACCAGGTCTTGATTACTTCCTTTTTGCCCGCATCGTTCATTGCGTCAATCTTCTTCAAAAGACTCTCGTCTGCGAACGGTCCTTTTTTTATTGAACGTGACATTTATTTCCCTCCTTAGCTAAGCGCTTTTCCATTTCTTCTTCTTACTATCAGTTTGTTTGACGCCTTCTTTGCCTTCCTGGTCTTGTAACCCAAAGCAGGTTTGCCCCAGGGAGTGCACGGACCCGGGCGTCCTATCGGTGAACGTCCCTCTCCACCTCCGTGAGGATGGTCGTTCGGGTTCATGACCGAACCTCTGACCGTGGGTCTGATGCCCATATGACGTATACGTCCGGCTTTTCCGTAATTGATGAGGTTGTGATCGATGTTTCCGATCTTTCCGATCGTGGCTCTGCATACTATGGGAACCATTCTCATTTCGCCGGAAGGAAGCTTTATGGTTGCATACTTTCCTTCCTTTGCCATCAGCTGTGCGTCGGTTCCTGCAGATCTGACAAACTGTCCTCCCTTTCCGGGATAGAGCTCAATGTTGTGAATACTCGAACCTACCGGGATCTTGTCGAGAGGGAGGCAGTTGCCTACCCTGATCTCGGCATCCGGACCGTTCATGATCTTCTGTCCGTCCTTGAGTCCCTCGGGTGCGAGGATGTATCTTTTCTCACCGTCTGCATAGCAGATGAGTGCAATATTGGCTGTTCTGTTCGGATCATATTCGATTCCGATGACTGTTGCGGGGATTCCGTCCTTGTCATTTCTCTTGAAATCAACGATCCTGTACTTCTGCCTGTTTCCGCCGCCCTTGTGACGAACTGTTATCTTTCCCTGATTATTCCTTCCGGAATGCTTCTTCAGGGGAGCCAGGAGGGACTTTTCGGGAGTCTTTTTTGTGATCTCCGCAAAATCCGAACCTGTCATAGCCCTTCTTGAAGGCGTATACGGATTATATGTTTTGATTCCCATTGTTATTCTCCTTTTTTATTTCAGGTACCGAATATTGTTTTCTCGGTACTGTTCATGTTTCTTTGCCGTAATATGAGATCTTCTCTTATTACAGTCCCTGGAATATCTCTATCTCTTTGCTGTCTTCGGTGAGCTTCACGATCGCCTTTTTCTTTGCGGCGGTCTTTCCTGTTACCAGTCCTCTTCTCCTGTTTTTTCCGGAGATGTTCATGGTGCTCACTTTTTCAACTTTTGCGCCGTCAAACATCTTTTCAACGGCTTCCTTTATCTGTGCCTTGTTGGCATCCGGATTTACGAGGAAGGTATATTTTCTGTCGGCCTGTGCTTCCATGGATTTCTCCGTTACCAGGGGCTTAAGGATCACATCATAATATTTCAGATCTGCCATTATGCATACACCTCCTCAAGTTTTGCCACGGCTGCCTTTGTTGCGATGACCGTGCTGTACTTCATGATATCGTAGGTATTGATCGTGTTGACCTGGGCTGTTATAACATTCGGAATGTTCCTTGCGCTCAGGATCGCATTCCTGTCAAGATCGTCAAGGATCACGATCGCTTTTTTCACCTTGAGAGCATCAAGCACCTCCTGAAATCTCTTGGTCTTGATCTCATCAAACTTCAGCTCATCTACCACGATGAACCTGTCAGCCTGTACTCTTGATGTGAGTGCTGACTTGAGGGCTATCCTCTTTTCCTTCTTGTTCATTTTGAAGGAATAGCTCCTGGGAACCGGCGCAAACACAACTCCACCGTGTGTCCACTGAGGTGATCTCGTCGAACCCTGTCTTGCATGTCCGGTACCCTTCTGTCTCCAGGGCTTTCTGCCGCCGCCGGAAACCTCTGAACGGGTCTTTGCCTTCTGTGTTCCCTGACGTCTGTTTGCCAGATGCAGGACTACAGCAAGATGAACCAGATGTTCATTTATCTTTACTCCGAAAAGGTCGTCGCTTAAGTCCATCTTTCCGACTTCCTTTCCTTCCATATTGTATACTGCTACGTTAGCCATCTATCCGTCTCCTCCTTCCTTCCTTATTTCGAAACCCTGGTGGTTTCTTTGATCGTGATCAGAGCCTTTTTGGAACCGGGTACCGCTCCTTTTACAAGGAGGAGATTCTTGTCGGCGTCCACACGGACTACCTCAAGATTCTGTACCGTTACCTTTTTGCTTCCCATGTGTCCCGGCATTCCCTTTCCCTTGAACACCCTGCTGGGTGAGG
>CAMVDF010000035.1 GCA_947166195.1 uncultured Lachnospiraceae bacterium | reverse complement strand
ATGTCCGATCTTGATGAGCTTTGCTATGATCCCGGCTCTGGTGGCAGAGGTGCCTATGCCGGCACCCTTTATCTGCGCCCGAAGCTCTTCATCCTCAATGAGCTGTCCCGCGTTTTCCATGGCAAGCACCATGGATCCCGAAGTATATCTTTTCGGAGGGGTCGTCTTGCCCTCCTTTATCTCATAGCCTTTGATATTTACGATGTCTCCCTTGTGAAGACTCTGGATCAGATTCAAAAGTCCTTCACTGTCTGATATGCTGTCATCCTCGGACTCTTCGCTGTTTCCTGACTTTTCCTTTTCCGGCTCCTTTCCCGCTATCTCCAGAAATCCCGGGCTCTTCAATATCTTTACGTTTGAAAAGAATTTTTCTTTTCCGGCCTGAAGCGTAAGTGAGGCCTTTGCATATACGGCCGGCGGATAAAAGATCGAAAGGAAACGTCTTGCGATCAGATCATAGATCTTTTTCTGAAGCTCGGACATGGAATCAAATCGTGACAGGTTTCCCGTGGGGATGATGGCGTAATGATCCGTAACCTTGCTGTCATCCACATACTGGGTCTTTTCAAGTCCTTTATAAAGACCCTCATCCCGTATTTTAAGTACAAAATCCTTTACGGGAGCATATTTATACAGCCCGGAAAGATTCTTTGTGATCTCCTTTGATACTGCGGTTGTCAATACTCTGGCATCCGTCCTGGGATAGGTGGTCAGCTTGCTCTCATAGAGTGTCTGCACGGCATCCAGCGTTTCATCCGGACTTATCTTGAACCGCTTTGAGCATTCCGCCTGCAGTTCCGCAAGATTAAATAATAAGGGCGCCCGCTTCTTTTCATCCGTGATATCACTTTTAAAGACCATGGCGGAACTGTATTCCGACATTCCGGATATAAAAGCTTCCGCGTCTGCTTTTTCCCTGAAGCCCTTTTCATTATAAAGCTTCGGCGATTCAAAAAACTCAGATCCCTTCACAGCCTTCCAGGCACCGTTAAAACTCTGGTCATCCTTTTCAAAAGAGGCATTGATTTTGAAGAAAGGTGTCTCTTTGAAATCCCTGATCTCCCGTTCTCTTTTGACCACCATCCCGAGGACACAGGTCATTACCCTTCCGACTGCTATGGCTGTGTATTTTTTCGTCCCGGCAGTCTCATTGAGCATCCTTCCGTATTTGACCGAAAGAGCCCTTGAAAAATTGATGCCCATGGAGTAGTCCTCAATGCCGCGCATGATACCTGCGTTTGCGAGGTTTCTGTAATCTTCATAGGGCTTAGCCTCGTTGATGCCGCGCATTATCTCTTCTTCGGTGGTGGAATCTATCCAGACCCTCTTTTCGGTAAGGCCTTCCCTGACACCGGATTTCATCCTGATCAGCTCTTCTATGACCTGTCCCTCACGCCCGGAATCCCCGGCCCAGAGGACAATATCTATATCCTTGCGGTGCAGACAGTTTTTCACTGACTCGTATTGTTTTTTCACATTCGGGATAACATCATAGAGATAATCGTCCGGCAGAAACGGAAGATCCTTTAAGGCCCATTTTTTCAGCTTCGGGTCATAACTTTCCGGGTACAGCATCTCGACCAGATGCCCGACGCACCAGGTTATACAGTATTTTTCATTTTCTATCAGTCCGTTACCGTTGCCCTTTACATTCAGTATCTTTGCGTACTCCCGTGCAACCGAGGGCTTTTCGGTAATGATCAAGGTCTTGCCCAAAGTATGTCCTCTCCGATCTTTTCACTGGTATCTTTTCTGAAGCCCCTGACTGTTTCCGTGATATCCGGCGTGACAAAGGCTTCGCCTCCTGCAGTACATACATCACCTGACGGATATTCCGAAAACTCGATCTTTATCCTTTTGAATTCATCCTTGAAAAAGAAACTGACAGATCTTTTGAACTCGCTTTCGATAAAGGCTGCCTCTACAAGAAGGCAAAGGTCATCATCCTCATCTCTTGCAAACCGGCCGATACCGGAGACCATGTATATCTCTCCTCTGAAATTCATCACGCAGTATCTGTCCCTGTCTTTTGAAACAAAGAGATCATTTGTCCTGCCGCCTTCTGTCAGGTGTATGACAAGACCCCTGTGGTCCTTTTCAAAAGAAACTTCAGAAAGACCCATGGTATGGTTGTTTTTCATATACTGCAGGAAAGGCGGCATGAAGCCGGCAGTCCTGTCAGACAGGACATAAGAGTGGCCGTTTATCACATCGCACATCCTGTCAAAAGGAAGATTTGAGGCCGCAGCTCTTTTTTTTCTGCGCCAGCCTCCCCTTTTTGCGGTGACCGTCCTGTTCCTTTTTGCAAAAGATGATAATAAGGACGAAAGAGCATTACATGCATTTCTGTTTTCAACAAGGAAGGCGGGTGGATTGTAGACTGTTCCGAAATAAGAAACAGCAAGATCCCGGACTTTTTCATCAAGGTTTTTTCCGCACCCGGCGTTGATCACCATGACGATCCCGTTTTGAGAAAAAATGAAGCACTTTTGAAGCATGCATCCGGAAAGGATCAGCTCTCCCTCCTTCGCACCTGTCCATACCTGATATCCATAGCCTTCAGATTGAGCATTTTCCGGATGAAAGACAGGGGTGGATGATCTTCTGATCCATTCCTCCGATATGATCCTTTTGCCATTGTACATGCCCTTATTAAGATAAAGACAGCCTATCTTTGCCACATCCTCCGGATACATGAAAAGTCCCCAGCCCCCTTTGGTTATGCCTTTGGGACATCTTTCCCAGATATAGGAGGTTATGCCCAGCGGGGCAAAAAGCCTTGTTTTCAGGTACTCATCCATGGGAAGCTTTGTTACGGCGGTTACCGCGGCAGAAAGCATGTAGGTATTCATGGAGTTAAGTTCAAACCTTGAACCCGGTTCAAAATGCAGGGGGGCATCAAAGAACATACCCGCCCAGTCGTTGCCGGAAAAGAGCTTTTCCTCGTTGAAAACGGAGCCGGATGACATGGAAAGAAGATTATGTATCGATATGTTTTTGATTTTCAGCGAATTCAGAAAAGATATGCCTGACCCGAAGATCTCGGTAAGCTTTGTTTCGGGGGTGAGTTTTCCCTCATCAAACAGTAAGCCTATGGCAAGATTTGTAATGCTTTTTGCGATACCGCCGACTTCATGCCAGGTGCCCGGGATGCAGGGGGCAAAGGATGCCTCTGCAATGACCTTTCCATGACGCATCATCAGAAAATGGTGCAGATCACAGGAAAGTTCCGATAATTCTTGCAGAAAATCACTGATATACAGGGAAGAAACCCCGACACTTTCCGGGGTTACCCTCAAAAGATCAGAATCGTTTTTTGACCTGATCCGGCATGCCTGAATTTTTTGCGGCTCGTAATCAGCCTTCAGAAGGCCGAGGTCACATTGCGGCTTCCAGCACATATTTCTCAAAATCCTTTTCTTCCATGGGCTTGCCCAAAAGGAATCCCTGTATATTGTCACAGTTGATCTTTTTGAGGAAGTCCATCTGGCCTTCTTCTTCAACGCCCTCGGCTATGGTCTCAAGTCCGAGCCTTTTGACCATGTTTACGACAGATTCGGTGATGATCCCCGTTGTGTCATCAGAGATCACCGTGTCGATGAAGCTTTTGTCGATCTTCAGCGTGCTGATCGGCAGAGAACGCAGATAAGAAAGAGATGAATATCCTGTTCCGAAATCATCAAGAGCGATCTTCAGACCGAACTGGCGCATTTTTGACACCTTTTCGATTACCTCCGAGGTCTTTTCAATGAGAACACTCTCTGTTATCTCTATCTCCAGGTTTTCCGGATCTATGTTGGAGGAACGCAAAAACAGGAGCAGATCATCCACAAAGCTGTCTTTTTTGAGCTGAATTGCCGAGATATTTATCGACATTATGCCGTTGTAATTGTATTTTTGACGCCATTCCTCAAGCTTGCCGACTGCAGTCCTGATCACCCACTGTCCGATGGGAATGATGCCTCCGCTCTTCTCTGCAAGGGGTATGAATTTCATCGGCGGTATATAACTTCCGTCATGCTCGCGCCATCTGATGAGTGCCTCGCAGCCGCGCAGCTGTCCCGTGCCTATATTGTACTGAGGCTGATAAAAGAGCTCGAAATTCTGCATCAGGATCGCATCCTGGAGGCGCTTTTCAACTTCGAAGCCTTCCAGGAATTTTTTCATCATGTTCGTATCAAAATAATGGATCTTTTCACGGTCGGAATCCTTTGCGGCATATACGCAGATCTCGGCATTCTGAAGTACACCCAGACCGGTTTCCGCAGAATCCGGAAATACCGCGACTCCTACCGTTACGGAAATATATATCTCGTCTTTATTACTCAGAACAAAGGGTTTTTTGAGACGGTTTCTGATCTGTGAGACGATATTTTCCACGCTCACATCCTTTCCCGGATCATATACCGATATGACAAACACATCGGTTCCGAACCTTCCTACGGTAACCCTGTCATTATTAAAAGAGGAAAGGTACTGTCCGAAGAGCATGATGAGCTCGTCGCCGTAAACAAGACCAAGGGAATCATTGATTCTCTTGAAGGAATCTATATCAACGAGAGCAACATGCACAGGTACGTGCTCGGCTTTTGCCTTTTCAACCCTGTCATTTAACTGTTCGATGAAAAAATTTCTGTTGATGAGTCCGGTCTGATTATCGTAATAGGCAAGATAGGTCAGTTCATCCTTTTGGACCTTCAGCCTGGTTATATTTCTGAAACTGACATATTTTTCCTGTGCAAAGCCCTCCTCATCCCTGATCAGAAATGAGGTCACCTCTATCCACTTCCTTCCGGTTTTCAGTCCGAAATCCTTTGTTATGATATCACAGTCCCTGTCCGGATCGATGGAAAGGATATCCATGACGCTGTCTGCATCCTCTTCTTTGATGACATCATGTATCAATGCGATATCATCAAGACCGGTCACATCCACTCCGAGCATGCCCTTGAAATTTCCGACACAGTGAAAGTCTCCGCTCTCAAAGTTGTACGAAAAATATGCATTGCCGGACACATCGAGAAACTTGTCAAAGATATGTCTGTCAAGGCTCAGCTGTCTGTTTTCTTCCTTCAAAAGGTCAAACTGATAGACAAGGGAAGCATTATCTGGCATTAATATAACCCTTTGCTTTCAACAATTCGGCACACAATATCGCACCGCCGGCAGCGCCGCGCACGGTATTATGTGACAGACCGACAAATTTGTAATCAAATATGGTATCCGGGCGGAGTCTTCCCACGGAGATACCAAAACCTCTTTCAAAATCCACGTCCTTTGCAACCTGAGGTCTGTCATCATCTGTCAGATACTGGATGAACTGCTTCGGAGCGGAAGGAAGTCCAAGCTTTTGCGGCTCTCCTGAAAAACTGACAAGTTTTTCTATGAGTTCATCTTTTTCAGGCTTCTTTTCAAAATCAACAAATACGCTTGCGGTATGTCCGTTTAATACAGGTACACGGATGCACTGGCTTGTGATAGCAAGACCTGAAGCAGGTATTATCTCGTCATTTTCAATATGACCGAATATCTTCAAAGGCTCCTTTTCGCTCTTTTCCTCTTCTCCGTTTATGAAGGGGATCACATTTCCGAGCATCTCAGGCCAGTCCTTGAAATTCTTGCCCGCACCGGAGATCGCCTGATAGGTGGAGACAACGGCTCTTTTCGGCTCAAACTCCTTCCATGCAAAAAGAACGGGAGCATACGACTGAATGGAGCAGTTTGGCTTTACGGCAACAAAGCCCCTATTCGTTCCGAGACGTTTTCTCTGAGATTCTATGATCAATGCATGCTCCGGATTGATCTCGGGAACGATCATGGGAACATCCTTCGTCCATCTGTGGGCGGAATTGTTTGATACCACGGGAGTTTCGGCCTTTGCGTACTCCTCTTCTATCGTACGGATCTCATCCTTTGACATATCTACGGCGGAAAAACAGAAATCCACATCTCCTGCAACATCTTTTACATCGCTGACATTTTTGACAACAAGGTTCTTTACCCCATCGGGGATGGGATCTTCAAGTTTCCAGCGGTTTTCCACACATTCAAGATAGGTTTTGCCGGCACTTCTCGGGCTTGCTGCTATGGTTTTCACTTCAAACCACGGATGACCGGAAAGCAGAGATATGAATCTTTGTCCGACCATGCCGGTTCCGCCAAGGATGGCAACTTTTAATTTTTCCATAATCTTCTCCTCATTTTTTCGGCTTAAAGCTGCTGTTTGTCAAACTCCTCTTCTTCCTTCAGATAATCCTCATAATAAGAGATGATCTTTTCCATGCTTTCCTTTCCGGGTGCACCGTAGGTCATTCTCTTTTCAACACAGGTTTGAAGGGATATTGCATCATATATGTCTTTCTCAAACACATCGCTCTCTTCTTTATAATCCGAAAGTGCCAGTCCGTCAAGAGAAACGCCCTTTTCAATAGCCTTCAGGACAAGCCTGCCCGATATGCTGTGGGCATCCCTGAAGGGAACTCCCTTCTTAACAAGATAATCGGCCGCATCCGTGGCATTTGTAAACCCCTGTTTTGCACTTTCCTCCATGGCTTTGCTGTTGAAGGTCATGGTCGAAAGCATCCCGCCAAATTCCCGGAGACAGTCATTTACCGTTTTCATGGCATCAAATGAAAATTCCTTGTCCTCCTGCATGTCCTTGTCATAGGCAAGCGGGATTCCCTTCATTGTGGTCAAAAGTGAGATCAGTGATCCGTAAACGCGGCCTGTCTTTCCTCTGACGAGCTCGGCGATGTCGGGATTCTTTTTCTGAGGCATTATGGAGGATCCCGTCGAATATCTGTCATCTATCTCCACAAAACGGTATTCATTGCTGTTCCATATGATGATCTCCTCACAAAAGCGGGAAAGATGCATCATTATGATACTGAGTGCTGAAAGGAATTCTATGAGATAATCTCTGTCGGATACCGAATCCATGGAATTTCTTGTCGGACCCCTGTCAAAGAGCAGAAGTTTCGCGGTGTAATCCCTGTCGAGCGGATAGGTTGTCCCTGCCAGTGCTCCGGAACCCAGAGGACAGCTGTTCATCCTCTTAAATATGCTTTTCAGCCTTTCTCTGTCCCGTATAAACATCTCAAAGTATGCGCTCATGTGATGAGAGAGCGTCACGGGCTGAGCTTTCTGAAGATGCGTGAAACCAGGCATATAAGTCCCTGTATTGTCTTTTATTATGGCAAACAGCGTTTTTTGCAGGTCCTTCAGGCTTTTGTCAGTGACCTTTATCTGATTTCTGGTATAAAGCTTCATATCCAGCGCCACCTGATCGTTGCGGCTCCTGCCTGTATGAAGCTTTTTTCCGGCATCTCCTATCCTTGATGTCAGCACACTTTCGACAAAGCTGTGGATGTCCTCATATTCATCGGTTACATGAAGTGCGTCCGAATCGAGGTCTTCCCTGATCTTTATCAGACCCTCTATGATCTTTTCACTTTCATCCCGAGAAATGATGCCGCATTCCCCGAGCATCTGTGCATGAGCTATGCTTCCTGCTATATCCTCACGGTACATCTTTTTGTCAAAGGACGAGGAGGCATTGAATTCGTATGCAGATCTGTCGGTCGCTTCCGTGAAGCGTCCACCCCAAAGCTGGGCCATTTTACTCTCCTTTTATGACAAGTCCGGCACTGAGCATGACGGCGTTGCCTATACATACGGGAATCAGAAATCCCGTCATGGCACCGGCAAATGTCAGAGCCGCCGCCACAAGTATCGAAACAAAAGAAGGCATCTGGGCCAAAAACAGCCCCATTACCACCTCAAGTATCATTATGACCACGAGTACCGGTATGGTGACCTCAAGCTTTATCACGGAAAAGACACCGGTTACTATGATCAGCACCACCAGGAAAATAAGACTCATGGATGCTCTGGGAACTATTCCGAATACAAGCGAGTCGGTCGATCTCCTGTTGTGTGACTGGTCTCTCAGGCGCCTTTCCTCCTGGGCCATATTCCGGCTGTTGTCCCTTGCCCTGTCACGAAGCGGTCTGTCAGGATCAGGCACGGTACCTGCAGGTCGGATATTTCCGGCTGGATTAACGGAATTCTGATGGAAATTCCCGTTCATCATCCCGTCGCCGAAGGGAGAAGCCTGCTGTGTCTGACCGGGCATTCCCTGCTCAAAAGCAGGCATGAAGGGCATCGACTGTGTATTCTGTCCGTTAAAAGCAGGAGCAGTTACCTGCGGGTTCTGCTGATAGGATGACTCGTCGTAATAGGTATCCCTTTCCCGGCCTGCTTTTCTGTCCGGCCTGTCGTATGAAGCTTCCTTTTTCGGATACCGCTGGGGTTTTTCTCTTCTCGAAGATGTCCTGCTTCTTTCGATCCTTTCGCGTCTTGCGGCATTCCTGGCTCTTTCGGACGATCCTCTGTTGTCTGCCCGTTCAAGGATCTCGGCTTTTTCTGGATCAAGTGCCGTGGGTGTGACGGTCCTTGCTATCGGTTTCTGATTATTATAAATCGGCGAAGTCCTGAAATAATTCGGATCAAATACGGGAGGAACCATAGCAGCAGGTCCTGGGGCTGCAGGAATTTCTGCGGCGGAAGTTACATCTTCAGCTGCGGGCTCTTCTTCAACTTCAGGTTCTTCCACAGCTGCGGGCTCTTCTTCAGCCGCAAACTCTTCTTCAGCTGCGGGCTCTTCCACAGCTGCGGGCTCTTCTTCAGCAACTATCTCTTCTTCAGTTGCGGGTTCTTCTTCAGCTTCAGCCTCTTCTTCAACCGCAGGTTCTTCCTCAGCCATTATCTCTTCTTCGGCTGCAGGCTCCTCTTCGGCCACTATCTCTTTTTCGGCTGTAGGCTCCTCTTCGGCAGCTATCTCTTTTTCGGCTGCGGGCTCTTCTTCGGCAGCTATTTCTTTTTCGGCTGCGGGCTCTTCTTCGGCAGTTATCTCTTTTTCGGCTGCGGGTTCTTCTTCAGCCGCAATCTCTTCTTCGACCACAGGCTCTTCTTCGGCCACAGGCTCTTCTTCAGCCACAGGTTCTTCGACAGGTGCGGGCTCTTCTTCGGACATGGTTTCCTGTATGACAGGCTCTGTAACCAAAGGCTCTGTAACTAAAGGCTCTGCGACCAAAGGTTCTGCACTCTGACCGCCCACGGAGAAATCCCCTCCGATAAGCTCGGAATCTTCATACATCACAAATCCCGTGCTCTGAACCTGTTCCGGAATGTCTGCAACGGCTGTACTGTCTGCAAAACCATGGTTATCTTCAAACCCTGTATTATCAGCAAAACCTGTATTGTCTGCAAAACCGTTGTTATCTGCAAAACCGGTATTATCTGCATAAACCGTGTTGTCCGTAAAGGCCGGACTCCCGGTACCGTCAGCAAAATAGGGTGCACCTGCATTATTATTTCCAAATGCGGGATTCGCTCCGGCCGCAGATAACGGATCAAAAGACGGAGCAGTCTCATAGGACATATCCATATCAAAACCGGCTGCACCTTCATCCTGCTGAAGGTCCGAAGGATAGATCTCCTTTACGGCTTTTTTCTTTTTCCCGAAAAATGAAAACCCTTTTTCTTTGCGGGGCTTTTCAACCGGCTTTTTTTCTCTGACAGCAGTTTTCCTGCCTTCACCTGCAGGGCTTTTTTTCAGTCCTCCTGCTCCCATGGATCTGCCGGAAGCACCGCGGGACAGAGAAGGATTTGATCCACGGCTCAGGGAAGGACCATTAGACGAACGTGATCCCATCGGTCTGGAATTGTTTCCAAAGTTTCTATCATCCACAGCGGGACTCCTTTCAGGTATTATACTATTGCCGAAGAACATTGAGACCATCAATATCCTCCGGCAATCATTTTAGTGCCGATAGAGTGACTCGAACACTCGACCCACGCATTACGAATGCGTTGCTCTACCAACTGAGCCATATCGGCATACCACATCGTCAAGCTGAAAAAAACCATGTATCCGGACAGCTTCTCAGCCAAACTCCATATCACCAGAGTATTATAAGCAAATGTCAGATTTATTTCAAGTATCGGAATGCTTAAACAGAGTAACGCTCATGGGAGCGACCCTGACTCTCACGGAATCTTCCCTCATATCGCATTCGTCCTTTTTAGATACGATGCTCTTTTGATTGATGAAGCCGAATCCTCCGTATTTTTCCGAGTCTGAATTAAAGATCTCCGTATACTTTCCGGCTCTTGGAACGCCTATTTTGTACTCCTTCCTCGGGATGCTCAGGAAATTTACCACGCAGAGGATCAGATCTTTTTTGTCCCTGCTGTATCTTGCAAATACGAGGATATTCTCATTTGCAGAGATATTGTTTATCCATTCAAAACATTCGGGAATATCATCCGAACCGTAAATGGCCTTTTCATTCCTGTAAAGACTCAAAAGATCTTTCAGGCACAGACAGAATCTTTCATCAAGCTTTTCAGGTATATCCAGTCCGGGATAAATGAGTTTTTTCCCGGGATGGAACATGAAAAACGAGTAAAGAGCCCTCAGATTTGAAAACTTCTCGTCATCATCACCGGACATCATATCATAGAGGGATCTCCTCCCGTATCCGGCTTTGCTTTTTGAGAGAGGAAGCAGAAATCTCTCGTTATACTGATAGACCATCGGGAAGCAGACTTCATTATAATGGGCCGACCGGCTCAAGGGCTCATATGAAAGATAGCCTGATACATCCGAGAACCATCCGTTATTGATCTTCAGTGAAAATCCGCAGCCGCCATCATCAACATCCTTTGTGATGTCGGGATATACCGACTCATCATCGGCTATCATCATTATGCCGCCGGACAGCTTTTTTATCACGGAATTCAGATGCCTGAAGAAATCAATGGCATCGAGATTTTCGTTTCCTCCGTACATATTTGGAGCCCACTGCCCCGGCCCCTTGTCGTAGTCAAGGTAGAGGAGTTTTGCCATGTCATTTACCCTGAGACCGTCGGCGTGAAAGACCAGGATCAGGTAGAGCGCGTTTGCGATGAGCAGGTTTCTCACCTCACTCCTGCCCGTATTAAAATACCTGTAACCTCCGCCTGGATAATAGCTTCTTTTTTCATCAGGATCTTCGTACAGACAGGATCCGTCATAGAGCGAAAGCCCGCCTTCACGTTCGGAAAACTTCACCGTATCCCAGTTCAGTATGACGCCAATATCCTTTTTGTGAAGCTCATTGATCAGATTCATGAGTCCGTCGCCTGAAAGAACAGATGCGGAAGGGCAGAACATGGGATCTTTGTCATTGGTTACATTATCCAGAAGAACATGAGTATATCCGTTATCCGTAACATATTCAGAGATCTTCTGCGCAAGCTTCTTTATGGTTTTTGTATTTTCAAAGATATCGGCCGTATCGATCTCACAGATGGAAACAGGGCTTTCAGAGATCTTCTGTCTGTCCCTTTTTTCTATCCACTCATCATCGGTGAACACGAATTCATGCAGGCCCTTTACGATTGAAGCCCCGTCGTCTCCCTCTTCACGTTCAAATTCGTAGGGATCGTTTTTCAGGATACAGATCCCGTTTTTCATTTTTATCTCATATTTGTATCGGTCTCCTTTTTTGACACCGGGAATGAAAAGCTCGTAAACACCTGAATCCCAGAGCTTTTCCATCTGGTGGATGCGGCCGTCCCAGTTGTTGAAGTCTCCTACCACGCTGACCCTGATCGCAGAAGGTGCCCAGACGGCAAAATGTACTCCGGACACTCCTGAAAGTTCCATGATCCTTGCACCCATCACATCATAACTTTTGTAATGGATACCTGCCGAAAACTTCTGTATATCCCTCTTGTTCAATACACCCGCAAAGGAGTATGGATCGTATTCTTCCCGGGAATCACCGTTTTCATCGGTTATGATAAAAGAATAGTCAAAGGGCTCACGGTTTTTTACCAGTATCGCAAAGTAACCTTCCTCGTCGGCAAGTTCCATCTCCGTGCTCTTTTTTTCTCCCTTGAATTTTATGGCCATTTTTTTTGCATCGGGACGGTAGGCAGTCACAAGTGTCTGTCCTCCGCGCACCGGATGGGCTCCGAGCACTCCCTTTGGATGATCTTCTTCCGAATATGTGACTGCTTCGATCTCAGCCCAGTCCATCAGATTGTATAATTTTTTTGACATAGCCATGATGTTTTACCTCTCCTTAAAACCTGTGAATGAAAAGACCCGACCGGAGCTTTGGCTCAAACCAGGTTGATTTGGGCGGCATGAGCTTCTCCTCATCTGCCACAGCAAACAGCTCCCTGATGGATGTAGGATATATGGCAAAAGCAACGGCTGCTTTTCCCGAATCCACTCTCCTGCACAACTCGGAAAGACCTCTGATCCCGCCTATGAAGTCTATTCTGCTGTCGGTCTTTGGATCTTCGATATTCAGTATAGGTGACAGGACTTCATTTTGAAGTATGGACACATCCAGGCTTTCCACCGGATCATCGGTCGCAGGCATCTCCTTCAATGACAGGGTATACCAGGTTCCGCTTATGTACATACCGATACAGCCTTTTTTTTCGGGATGACAGATCTCATTTCCACAGTCTTTGATGTCAAATTTCTTCCTCAGTCTGTCAAAAAATCTTTCCTCGGAAAGACCGTTCAGGTCGGATACAGTCCTGTTATAATCAAGGATCTTCAATTCATCATCCGGAAAAAGCACGGAAAGAAAATAATTGTACTCCGCATCCGGATCATATCCTTCACCTGCAGCAGCTCTTCTTTTCATGCATACATTTACGGCAGAAGCGCATCTGTGATGTCCGTCAGCAATATAGATACTGTCTATGGATGAAAAAGCATCTTTTATCTGCCGGATATCAGCCGAATCCCTGATGATCCAGACCCTGTGTCTGATGCCGTCAGGCGATACAAAGTCGTATTCACAGGGATCTTTTTTTGTCTTTTCCGTGACGGATGATATGATATCGTTTTTTCTGTAGGCAAGAAAGATGGGGCCTGTCTGTGCACTGCAGGCCGTAACATGATCTATCCTGTCCTTTTCCTTGTCTGCGCGGGTGTTTTCATGTTTTTTTATGATACCGTGACGGTAATCATCCGCTGAAGCAACTGCTACTATGCCCGTCTGGCTCCTTCCTTCCATGGTGAGCTCATAGATATAATAAAAACGGGACTCATCCGTCAGAAAGTCTCCTTTTTCGATCATTTTAGACAATATGGATGCAGCCTTTTCATATACCCTCGGATCATTGAAGGCAACATCATCCGGAAAAGATGTTTCTGCCCTGTCAATCCTCAGAAATGAAAGGGGTTCCTTTGCTATCTCTGCTCTGGCCTCTGCCGTATCCATCACATCATAGGGAAGTGCGGCTATATGCGAAGCTTTGTCTTTTTGCGGCCTTGTGGCACAGAAAGGTCTGATATCTGCCATTTGTCCTTCCTTTTACTTTACTATCCTTACCCTGTATACACCGTCAGCTTTTGAAAGCTTTTCGACCAGTTCATCATTTACCGTCATATCAGTGTCCATCATGGTAACGGCATTGTCGCCCTTTGACTTGTTGTTCATCTCCGAAATGTTTATCCCTGCCTCGCCGAGTATGGCGGAATACTTTGTTATCATGTTTGCCACATTTTTGTGGAAGATCAATATCCTGGAGGCCTTTTCAAAAGGACCCATGTTTATCGAAGGGAAATTCACAGAGTTTTTGATGTTTCCGTTTTCCATATAATCAGTGAGTTCCTGTACGGCCATGACCGCACAGTTATCCTCTGACTCCTCCGTCGATGCTCCAAGATGAGGAATGATGATACAGCCCTCTTTTCCCACATTTACGGGATTGGGGAAATCACAGACATATTTGCGAAGTTTTCCTACCTTTAACGCCTCGACCACAGCGGCTTCGTCAACCAGCAGATCCCGGGCCAGATTGATGAGGATGGCACTGTTTTTCATGAGTTTGATCGCATTCACATCGATCATCTTTTTGGTCGCTTCCATCAAAGGAACATGAACCGTGATGAAATCGCAGTTTGCATAGATCTCGGAAACATCCTTTACATGCCTGACTGATCTGGACAGCTTCCATGCAGCATCTATGGAGATATAGGGATCATAACCGTAGACATCCATTCCCAGGTTCACTCCGGCGTTTGCCACCTGTATACCGATAGCTCCGAGGCCTATGACGCCAAGCTTCTTTCCGTAGATCTCGGTTCCTGCATAGGCTTTTTTTTGTTTCTCAGCAAGCTTTGCGATGTCTTCCACACCTTCCTGGGATGAAACCCAGTTTATACCGCCTGTGATATCGCGGCTTGCAAGAAGCATTGCCGCTATCACAAGTTCTTTTACTCCGTTGGCGTTTGCACCGGGAGTGTTGAATACAACGATTCCCTTTTCGGCACATTTATCAAGAGGGATATTGTTCACACCGGCTCCTGCCCTTGCTATGGCAAGGAGGTTTTCCCCGAATTCCATTTCATGCATGGAGGCAGACCTGACCAGCAGACAGTCCGCATCCTTTGGATCGTCGCATGCGATGAAATTTTCGTCAAATCCGTCAAGACCTATCTTTGCGATATTGTTTAAGCAGTTATATTTGAACATTTTTCCTCTCCTCTTTTAATTTTCCGACTCGAATTTCTTCATGAATTCAACAAGCTTTTCCACGCCTTCCTTTGGCATTGCATTGTAGATGGAAGCTCTCATTCCGCCAACGCTTCTGTGTCCCTTGAGGTTCACAAAACCGTTTGCCTCTGCTTCTTTTATGAATTTAGCATTGAGCTCATCACTATCGGTCACAAAAGGAACATTCATCAAAGACCTGTACTCGGGAACCACCGTACCCTTAAACATCTTTGAATTGTCAAGGAAATCATAAAGGATGGCAGCCTTTTCCTCATTCATCTTTTTGATCACCTCAAGACCTCCGAGTTTCAAAAGCCACTTGAAGACCAAACCGCACACATAGATGTTGTAGCAGGGAGGCGTATTGTAAAGAGAATCGGCATCCGCATGGGTCTTGTAGGTGAGCATGGTGGGTGTTCCGGGAAGCGGACTGTCAGTGATCAGATCCTCCCTGATCACAACGATCACCACTCCGGCAGGTCCAACATTTTTCTGGACTCCGCCGTAAACAAGACCGTACTTTGTCACATCCATGGGTTCCGAAAGAAACATGGAGGATACGTCGGATACGAGAAGCTTTCCCTTTGTATTGGGGAGTTCTCTGTATTTTGTACCGTAGATGGTATTGTTCTGGCAGATATATACGTAGTCCGCATCATCGCTTATGGGAAGATCGGAAACATCGGGAATATATGAAAAGGTCTTGTCCTCACTGGATGCGATCTTGTTTGCCTTTCCGTATTTTGAAGCTTCCTGCCAGGCCTTTTTTGCCCACTGTCCCGTGACGATGAAATCAGCCACACGGTTTTTCATCAGGTTCATCGGGATCATCGCAAACTGTGTCGAGGCTCCGCCCTGAAGGAAAAGCACTTTATAGTTATCGGGGACATTTACGAGTTTCCTGAAATCAGCCTCGGCCGTTTTTATTATACCGTCATATACCTTTGATCTGTGGCTCATTTCCATGACCGACTGTCCGGAGCCCTCATAATCAAGCATCTGCCCGGCTGCTGTTTTTAATACCTCTTCCGGGAGCATTCCCGGTCCTGCTGAAAAATTGAATACTCTGCTCATTTGTCCATGATCTCCTTTTGTTTGTAGTGTAGATTTCAATAATATGTTATAACGGGTGTTCCCACCCTGACATATCCGTACAGCTCTTCCGCTGTTTTGAGAGGGAGATTCACGCATCCGTGGGATCCGTCCGTTTTGTAGATCTCGCCTCCGAAACGTCCGCGCCAGGTGGCATCATGCAATCCGACATGGTTGTGAAATGCCATCCAGAATTT
>CAMVDF010000034.1 GCA_947166195.1 uncultured Lachnospiraceae bacterium | reverse complement strand
TTTCCGACATCATAGCAAAATACGGAGAGGATCCGGAGGGCATGAAGGAAGCAGGGATAAACTATGCCATAGATCAGGCACAGGCCCTGCTCAAAGAAGGAGTGGACGGTATCCACCTCTATATCATGAACAAACCGAAACTTGCAAAACAGATATTTGAAAGTATCAGGTAAATTCCTCTTTTCTGGCTCTGCCCATGAGCTCGCAAAGGGCCTTTGAAGGGGACTTCCCGTAAAAGAGGATCTCGTTTACCTGCTCTATGATCGGTAGCTGCACTCCGTATTTTTTTGCGAGGGCAACTGCCGCTTTTGCGCTGTAGACGCCCTCTACAACCTGGTTCACTTCCTTCATCGCCTCATCATAGCTTTTTCCCTGTCCGATGAGGATCCCGGCCCTCCTGTTCCTCGAGTGCATGGAGGCACAGGTCACTATGAGATCTCCTATACCTGTAAGACCCTGGAAGGTCTCTCTCTTTCCTCCGGCAGCTTCTCCCAGGACAGATATCTCATGGATACCCCTTGTGATAAGGGCAGCCTTTGTATTGTCACCATACCCCAGTCCGTCTGCTATGCCCGCTGCAAGGGCGATCACGTTTTTCAGGGCTCCTCCCAGTTCCATACCATATGGATCATCCGATGTATAAACCCTGAAGACCTCGCACATAAAAAGATCCTGTACGGTCTCTGAATCCTTCATATCACGGCTCCCGGCAACTATGGCTGTAGGCATGCCGCGTCCGACCTCCTCTGCATGGCTGGGTCCGCAGAGGACCACAGTCCGGCAGTCCGGTATCTCGTCTTTTATTACACCTGTAAGCGTCAGAAGAGTGTCCTCTTCTATTCCCTTGGCAACACTGATGACACGCTGATCCTTCGGGATCACTTCTTTCATAAGATGTGAGGTTTTCCTTGTAAAGGGTGAGGGAACCGCAAGGACTATGGCATCCTTGTCACAAAGTGCCTGCTTCAGGTCGCCGGTAAAGATCATCCTGTCTCCCAGAGGAACACCCGGGAGTTTATCTTTATGTTCCCTGTATCTGTTCAGCATGTCGATCTCGTCTTTTATTGCGGACCAGACCGTCACCTCGTGTCCGTTGCCGTCAAGGAGCTTTGAAAGCGCCGTGCCCCAGCTTCCTGCTCCGATCATTCCGATTCTTGCCATCTGTTGCTCCTTTTCTCTGCTACTTTTCCGCTGTCTTTTCCGGTTCTTTTATCTCCGGGTTGTTCTTTTTCAGATATGTCTTTTTTTCGGTACCGTTCATAAGCCTTTTGATGTTTTCCCTGTGCTTAAAGATGGTCATGGCCGTTAGAAACGCCACGATCACGCAGCATTCTAAGACCTCGGCATCCGTCGCGCCCTTAAACATCAGCATATGGAGGATTCCAAATACCACAAATTCTACAAAAATGGAAATGTATACCATGATCGAACCCAACGACACGTAATGTGTGATGAAAAAGATGGAAAAGAACACTGTCAGTCCCATGACCGACATGACCGGGTCTAGCGAAAAGATGAATCCTGCCGTGCATGCTATGCCTTTCCCGCCCTTGAAACCCAGATAGAAAGGAAAGTTATGACCCAGTATGGCTCCCAGTCCCGCATAGCATATGATGACGGGAAGCTGGTCACCGTATGTTCCGCCAAAGAGAAGCCTGCATATCCATACCGCAGCCATGGTCTTTAACACATCCCCGGCAAAGGTGATAAGTCCCGCCTTTGTTCCCATGGTGCGAAGCATATTGGTAGTGCCGGCATTTCCGGAGCCGTGCTCCCTGATATCTATGCCGTGAGCCTTTCCGTAGATATAGCTGGTCTGAAAAAGTCCCATTACATATCCGATCAATAGACAGTATAACCGAAACATTATGCCTCCCTATCCTCCTTGCGCTCCCTGATGATAAACCTGATGGGGGTCCCGGCAAAGCCAAAGGCCTCCCTGATCCTGTTTTCAATATATCTGGTATATGAATAGTGCATGAGTTTTGAAGAATTCACAAATATTACAAACGTCGGCGGTTTCACGGCAACCTGAGTGATATAAAGGAGTCTCAGCCTGCGTCCCTTGTCTGACGGAGGCTGCTGCATCGCGACCGCTTCAGCCATGATCTCATTCAGCACACCCGTCTGAACCCTCAGCGACCTGTTCTCTATGACGGTATCTATGGATGCAAACATCTTTTCAAGTCTCTGTCCCGTCTTTGCCGAAACAAAAAGGATCTCGGCGTATGGCATAAATGAAAGCTTTTGCTGTATATCTTCGGACATCCTGTAAATGGTCTTGTCATCCTTTTCAACAACATCCCATTTGTTCACGGCTATGATGACTCCCTTGCCGCGCTCATGCGCTATCCCCGCTATCTTTGCATCCTGCTCCGCAACTCCTTCGGCTGCATCTATCACAAGAATGACCACATCCGCCTTTTCCACTGCCGATACGGTCCTTGCTATCATATATGCCTCAAGTTCTTCCTTTACCCTGCTCTTCCGGCGAAGTCCGGCAGTATCAACAAAGATGTATTCCCTGCCGTTTCTTTTCACCACGGTATCAACGGCATCCCTGGTGGTGCCTGCAACATCGGATACGATGAGCCTGTCCTTTCCCAGATATCTGTTGATCATCGAGGATTTTCCGACATTCGGGCGCCCCACTATGGCGATCCTGGGTCTTTCATCCCCCTCATCAGCAGACGGTCCTTCAGGCAGATTTTTTGTGACCTCGTCAAGGAGTTCCCCTACGCCCAGACGCTGATCGGCGGAAATGGGGATGGGATCTCCAAGCCCCAGGTTGTAGAATTCATAAACATCCGCTTCATATTTTTTGAAGCTGTCCACCTTGTTTACTGCCAGGATGACGGGTTTTCTGCTCTTTCTCAGAACATCCGCCACCTTGTGGTCGGCATCGGAAAGCCCCAGCTGCACATCCGTCATGAATACGATCACATCTGCGGCATCTATGGCAAGCTCTGCCTGATAACGCATCTGTTTGAGTATCTCATCACTGCTTTCGGGTTCGATGCCTCCTGTATCTATTATGGTGAAACTCCTGTTATTCCACTCAACATCGGTATAGATCCTGTCTCTCGTGATGCCCGGCTCGTCCTTGACTATGGCTATGCGCTCACCGGCAAGCATATTGAAAAGAGAGGATTTTCCGACATTCGGGCGGCCGACTATGGCGACCAGACCTCTTTTCATGATCGTTTATCTCCGTATCCTTGATCCTTCATACATACTCACAAACGAAGTACCGTCTGATTTTACAATATCGACTTTGACTTGTAAAGACTGCTCCAGGTCTGCTATCGTCACATCATCGAGCATCACTTCCTGACCCGCCCTGAACACATTTTCGGGAATGTAAAGCTTTTCACCCAGCTTTCTGTCCTTCAGCTGGCGCATGATATCCTTTCCCGTCAAAAGACCGGTGACAGTGATGTTTTCCCCGAAGAATTCGTTTTCGATACAGTATACATGAGCCTTTACCTTCGGATAGTATTCCTTCATCCTTTCGATGATCCGCGCAACATACGGATAGGAAAGCCTGCCCGTGATACAGGAGAATTCTCTTGAAACATCGGATCTGCGCAGCCCTTTGACGGATTCCTCAAATTCCTCCTGCATGAGCCTGAGCATCCCGACACCATTTTCAAGCTGGGGATATCCGTCGTAGCTTTCCGCGCCGGGAAGCTCTCTGCCGGATCTGACATACCACTCATCCGACGCATGGACAAAGTGGATTCCGTGTTTTTTGAAGAGTTTTTTCTGCCATTTTTCGATCTGGTCTATGACAAGAGCACATTCCCTTTCATCAAATGGTTCAAGATGATACAGGCCTTCCCTGTATTTTGAAAGCCCGACCGGTACAACGGAAAGGCTTTGCAGATTCGGGATATAGGCGGACAGATCGCTGATGCTCCGCTGCAGCTCCTCCCCGTCATTGATGCCTTTGCAAAGGACGATCTGGCCGTTCATGGTTATCCCTGCATCATTGAGGCGCTCTGCTTTTTTCAGGGCTTCCCCCGCAAAACGGTTTCCCATCATCTTTACGCGGAGTTCCGGATTGGTGGTCTGAAATGATATGTTGACCGGACTTAAATTATATCTGATTATGCGTTCTATGTCCTCATCCGACATATTTGTCAAAGTAACATAGTTTCCCTGCAAAAAAGAAAGTCTCGAATCGTCATCCTTGAAATAGAGAGTCTGTCTCATACCCTTCGGCATCTGGTCTATGAAACAGAAAATGCACTTATTACGGCAGGATCTGTAGCAGTCCATCAGGCCGTCTGCAAATACAAGCCCAAGATCCTCCTCCTCATCCTTTGTCACGGATACCCTTCTGAGTTTCCCGTTTTCATCCGAAAGCTCTATCAGACATTCCTCTTCGAGAGAAGCATACTGATAATCAAAGATATCCTTTATCACAAGGCCGTTTATGCCAACCAGGATATCACCGGCTTTTATACCGGCAAGAAAGGCCGGACTGCCCGGAAGTACCTGCGAAATTTTGCGGAAGCTGTCATTATCATTCATCATGATATTTGGCTATGGGAACATCCTCGCGGTTGTTATATCTGACAAGGATCTCCCTGATCCTGTCGGTAGGTGTGCGGACATTGTCCATGGAAATATCATGATTTGAATAATCAATGATCTGCGCAAGATACTTGCTCATATCAGCCTCTACATAATAAGGGCGCTCAAGAAGTTCCTGTCTCCTGTAATTCAGATTTGTGGTGATGACCTTGTCAAAATAGCATTTCTCATATGCTTCATCAAATTCCTTCATGCCGTCAGTGAAAAGACCGAAGGTACAGCAGATAAACACCCTCTTGGCATTCATGGCCTTGAGCTGCTTTGCCGTATCAAGCATGGAGCCTCCGGAGCTGATCATGTCATCAACCACTATGACATCCTTTCCATCCACGGCATCACCGAGAAACTCATGGGCGACTATGGGATTTTTGCCGTTCACTATATGGCTGTAATCCCTCCTTTTGTAAAACATGCCCGTATCGACGCCCAGGACGGTGGCAAAATAAATGGCTCTGTTGAGTGCTCCCTCATCCGGGCTGATGATGACCGTATGATCCTTGTCTATGATCATGTCATCCTCGGTATCAAGCAGGGCTCTGATGAACTGGTAAAAAGCGGAGAAATTGTCAAAACCACAAAGCTGCGAGGCAGCCTGTACAGAAGGATCATGGGCATCAAAGGTCATCAGGTTCGTAACACCCATATCCGCAAGTTCTTCTATCATCATTGCACAGTCAAGTGATTCCCTTGAGCTCCTTTTGTGCTGCCTTGATTCATAGAGAAAGGGCATGACCACGGTAAGCCTGTGTGCCTTTCCTCCGACAGCCGCGATGATCCTCTTCAGGTCCTGATAATGATCATCCGGAGACATGTGGTTAACAAAACCGTTCATGGTGTAGGTCATGGAGTAATTGGTGATATCACCTATGATATACAGATCCTTGCCTCTGACGGACTCGTTCAGGATACATTTTCCCTCTCCGGTCCCGAAACGGGACAGGGTGAAATCGATCTTGTAATTATCGGCCGTATAACCCTGAAATATGGGAGATTCGGCATGTTCGTGATCCCTGTCCCTGCGGTACTCCACAAGGTACTTGTTCACCATGTCCCCGAAGGGGCCTATATTGTCCATGACCGCGATCTTCAGCGGTGCAACCACCCTGTGTTCAGCAAGGATATCTCTTTCTGACATATGTAAGTCCTCCACAATAACCTGTCTTTTTTTATGATCAGAACTGTATCTGATCCAAAATCGCCTGCGCTTTTTCTTTTCCTTCCAGGGCAGTTATGATATGTGTTCCGAACTCGAAAGCGGCTCCCATACCCCTGGCTGTTATCATCCTGCCGTCAGTCACTGCCTTGACATCGCTCCTGTAAACCGCCCCCGTAAGATGCTCTTCGTTTCCCGGATAGCAGGTGGCCTCTTTTCCTTCAAGGAATCCGAGCCTGCCTATGATCCTGGGTGCCGCACAGATGGCAGCTATATATTTTCCGGCATCATATGCCCTTTTCAGTTCAGCCAGAAGTCCTTCATGACTTTCAAGATTTTTGGTGCCTATCCCGCCTCCCGGAAGTGCCAGCATGTCAAAGTCATCATATTTCCCTTCGCCGAACATCTCATCCGCATATATCTTTATCCCGTGAGAACCCTTTATCAGCAGTTCATCCATCATGGAAAAAGTAACAACCTCTATTCCTGCTCTCCTGCACATATCTACCGGTGTCAGTCCCTCGATCTCCTCAAACCCGTCCGCCAGAAAAAAAGCTATCCTGCTCATATACGACCTGCCTCCTGTCTAATGAATATAATCAAATGCATTTTTGTACCACTTTATGCTGTCTCCCCTGATCGATATTATATCAAATCTGTAGGGCATATCAACGGGGAGGGATTTCATCATTATGTAATGATCGGCCGTCCTGCATATCGTACGCTGTTTTCTGAATCCCACAGCCTCAAAGGGTTCTCCGGAGCCTGTGCCTTTGCGGTATTTCACCTCAAAAAACACCCTGGTATCCCCGTCGATACCTATGATGTCGATCTCTCCCATCCTGCATCTGTAGTTTCTTTCTATGACCTTTACCCCGTTTTCTTCAAGGAAACCTGCGGCAATATCTTCGCCTTCCCTTCCTTTTTTCCGGGTATCCCTCTTCTCTTCTATTTTGTGCTTCTCCCGCTAACATCGATCTTTTGCCTGATCTTTTCCATATCGTTGACAAATACAAGAACCTCAGCCACAACCTCGTAGAGCTCGGGAGGTATCATCTCACCGATCTCGAGGTTTGCCAGTGTCTGGGCCAGTTTGCTGTCCTCATGGACCGCAACATTGCTTTCTTTGGCCTTTTCTATGATCTTTTCCGCCACAAGTCCCCGTCCACTCGCAACCACTCTCGGAGCCACATCACCCGATTCATAGCTTAAAGCAACCGCGGTCTTGATCTTTTTTTTCTCTTCCGCCATGGTTATTTCCCCGCATCAACGGTATCCGAAGGCTATGCCTTCACATCAAAGGAAAGCTTCTGGACCAGTCTCTCGTCCCCGACCGTCCTGAACATTATCTGGGGCACGTTCTTTTCCTCACGGTTCAACGCTACATCAGAGGTTATCCTGTATCCTCTCTTTTCGATCCTTTCATTCAGTTCCGGAAGATGTTCCGCTATGAAATCCAGCATCTCGGCTTTTTGCATGATGAAATGGGTCTTTACGTTTCCGTTGTCACCGTTCATGGATACATGAACATCCATGGTCCCAAGATGCTCCATGTCAAGGTGGAGCAGAGCCGATACATTTCCGCCCTTTTCGGCCAGCTTCTTTTTGTTGGTATATACATAGAGATCCCCGTGTGAAGCCTCGTCATTCATTTTCAGGGGAAGCTGTACATAGGTGAAGACCTGATTCAGCTGGTTCATGAAATCCACATTCTGCCTGATATTTACCGTATCCCTGAAAAGTGTGGTGTCTGCCCTGCCCGACTCTGACAATGCTTCGGAAAGCTTTGCCGTATCACGTACCACTCTTTCATAGTATTCTTTCACCTTTTCCCTGTCCGCTACATCCTCCGGAGAAAGGAGCAGTCTTCCGGCGATCTCATTTTTCAAAAGCTTACCGTATTCGGCGCTGCCTGACAGATCCTTTAAGGCAGAAGTAAACGCTTCCCTGTTTTCAGGATCCTTCCCGAAATGGTCAATAGCTGTTTTGATCATATCAAGAGTTTCCGAAGGAGTCATCTTTGCTTCTCTTACATTTGTAGTTATAGATTTCGGAACCCCCAGTTCCTCCATTTTGTCAGCCAGGGCGTTTCTCTCTCCTTCGGTGAGAAGCCTTTCCAGATCACCCGTAACGGTGTTTTTTCCATATAGTATCGAAGCCGGCCCGGGTTCTTTTGCCGTTCCTGCTTCCGGCAAAACCTCCTCCTGCAAAGCCTCTCCCTGCGATACGGCACTTTTTGAAGCATCCGCATTATCTGCCCCTTCATCCGTGCCGGGCACTGTCCCTGCTTTTTCCTCTCCGTTCTCACCTGCCTCTGTCAGCGCTTTCTCTTCGGCCACCGCATTTTGAAGGATCTCAAGACTGCCCGTCTCCCCCTCAGGTGAAAAAATCTCAAGAAGGGCATTGTTCAGGGAAAGATCCTCTCCCGCAGCCTTTGCGTATCCTTCCGCAAGAGAACTGACCTCGGATGCGATCTGATGGGAATTGCTCCTGTATATCTCAAACTGCTCCGCATTTTCCGCCGAAAGAGGGATCTGCAGTTTTTGCATCTGAACAATGGAGGACGGTGCCGCCTGGGGATAGGCTGCGACCGTACGCGCCATATCAAGGAGGGAATTTACATCTATGGACATGCCTTCCTTCATCATAGCCTGGACCATCTCGGCATTTCTGGAATCCACCGGCAGCTGGGCCGCCCCCAGTGCCTTTGATACCTGGCTGTCACCTGCAAGATTTGCATACAGCGGAGTAAGCGAGACCTTTCCCCCTCCGTTTCCGGTGATCTCAAAGGACATGGTCTGTCCCAGACTCAGATTCATCCTCTGGGAAAGCTTCGCGCTGAGTGTACTTTTGTCCGCCAGCAGAAGCTCCAGGGCCTGCCCGTTGATGTCTGTGATCTTTCCTGTGAAGGTGTCTCCCACATTCATGTACCGGATATTCCGGGCAAGACGGACAGCCTCGCCAGAAGGAAGCCTGCTCTCCTCCGTCTGCGAAGCACCTCCGATATTCCGTCCTCCGTTCTGGAGGATCTGATTTTCATGACTGACTCTGATACCCATAATAAAACCGTTTCAGATATATTTATGTATGAAGGATCTCCTGTGGATCGGGGTAGGCCCCAGTTCCTTCAATGCCTTTATATGCGCAGCCGTACCGTATCCCATGTTACTTGCAAAGCCGTATCCGGGATAGATCTCATCATACTCCTTCATGCATGCATCCCTGGTTACCTTTGCGATGATGCTTGCCGCCCCTATCGATATGGACTTTGCATCCCCCTTTACTATCGGCACCTGCCTGATATCGATGCCGGGGATAGTAACAGCATCATTTAACAGTATATCGGGTCTGACTTCAAGTTTCTTTACAGCCTCCCTCATTGCCTCATATGTAGCCTGAAGGATATTGATCTCGTCTATCCTGTCATTTTCGACACGGGCTGTGGCCCAGGCGACGGCCTTTTCCTTTATTATCTCACAAAGTTCCTCCCTCTTTTTCGCGGAAAGCTTTTTGGAGTCGTTGATGTAGAGGATATCACAGTCCTTTGGGAGTATCACGGCTCCAGCCACAACAGGACCCGCAAAGGGTCCTCTGCCCACCTCATCTATGCCGCAGATGTTTCCGAGTGATGCATACTGTCTTTCGTAAGCAGAGATCTCATAGATCCTTTTTTTCTCCGCTTCAAGCTTTTCTTCCTTTGTCATCTGCCTTTTACCTTTCCAAAACCATTCAGGGGCCATATCCTGAAGACCGCCCTGCCTTTGATCCTCTTTTTTTTCACATTTCCTATCTTTGCAGATCTGCTGTCCAGTGAATCGTTGCGGTTATCCCCCAGAACAAAATACTCATCCGGTCCCAGAGTAACGCCCCTTCCGTCAGCCAATCCCGGATCATTTATCTTTTCCGTCCCGTATCTGTCATTTATCACCCTGTCGTTTATGAGGATATTACCCTCCCCATCGATACATACCGTCTCATTCGGCAGACCTATGACCCTCTTTACGATATTGGCATTTTGTTCAAAAGGCGAAGGAAATACCACGATGTCAAAGCGTTTCGGAGGCGAAAACCTGTAGGATAACAGGTCAACCATGAGGATATCACCGTCACTGAGCGTGTCATACATGGAATTGCCGGACACAACATCCCTTGTTATGACAAAACTGTTCAAAAACCAGGCTGTGGCAACGATAGCCAGGAAATAAAGGCTGAGGCTCAATACCTCACCAAACGGAGTCTTTTTTTTCTTTCTTTTTTTATCCCGGGAGCTCAAGTGTTATCCTCCCCAGTTTCCCGCCCCTGAAGGAATCGATCAAAAACTGCTTTGCCCTCTCTCTGTCGGGCAGTCCGCCTTTCTGGAGCATATTCATGCACCGGGCGATCTTGGAAAGCACCGCCTCCGTGTCATCTTCATCATAAACACCGTATTGTTCCGAAAGGATCTGCGGATATCCCGAATTTAATATGCCGATGAGTTCGGATGTCAGCCTTTCAAGGTCGATAACCTCATCATTCATGGATCCAAGAAGCGCCAGGTTCAGCGCCGCCCTTTCATCTTCGATCTTCGGCCACAAAAGTCCAGGACTGTCAAGCAGTTCTATGCCGTTTGAAACGGTTATCCACTGTTTTCCCTTTGTGACACCGGGTTTATTTCCCGTCTTTGCAACACTTTTTTTTGCCATGGAATTTATAAATGTGGATTTTCCCACATTGGGTATTCCGCAGACAAGTGCCCTCAAGGGACGCTGCATCCTGATACCCCGCTTTTTGTCCTTTTCATGCTTCTTTGACGCCGCTTCCGACAAAAGACTTTTTACCCTGTTCATGCCGGCTCCTGTCCTGAGGTCAACACAGGCGGCATCAAGCCCCGTACTCTTAAAATATTCGGTCCATGCGGTATTTCCGGATTGTTCTGAAAGATCGGATTTGCTCATGACAAGAATATGTGTCTTTCCGTTTGCCATGACATCGATATCCGGATTTCTCGATGACAGAGGAGCCCTTGCATCGGTCAGTTCAATTATTACATCTATAAGTTTCAGGTCCTCGGCTATGGCCCGCTTTGCCTTTGCCATATGTCCGGGATACCAGTGAAAATCACCCATGATCCGCCTCAGTTTATCCTTCCCAGGCCCTCGTCTCCTCCGGCCATATGGAACCATGCTCTTCCGATGATGGATTCCCGCCGTACATTGCCTATATTGGCTGTCCTGCTGTCCTCCGAGGAATTGCAGTTGTCTCCCATCACAAAGTACTCATCCGTATCCAGCGTCACTTCATTTGCAGCTATACCCGGATCGGCTATACTGTCCGAAAACAGATCGGCCTGCGCCTGCCCGTTCAGAAACAGCATCCCGTTCATGATCTGTATGCTGTCACCCGGAACTCCCACCACTCTCTTGACATAGGTGTGGACATTCTCGTTTCCGTTGGGCTTGAAAACAATGATGTCCCCTCTTTTCGGTTCCAGGATGTTGTATCTGATCCTGTCGATCAGGATCTCCTGCCCGTTTACAAGGCCCGGCGACATGGAATCTCCTATCACCACGGATTTGATCCCCCATCCGTAGACCAGGACCCATGCAAGGAGCACCGCTCCGGCCGCGAGTACCAGCCATGAAATGACCTGATATATCTGATTGTGGGATATGGTCTTTTTCTTTTCATAAAAAGACAGACCGCCGCTTCTTCTCCTGCTCATACAAAGATTTTACCATAATAAAGGCGAAAAAGAAAACCGCAGGAAGCATCGCTTCCTGCGGCAAATAATGAACATCAGTCTATGGCTTCTTTTACCTTTGCTCTCTTTCCGGTGAGCTTTCTCAGATAGAAAAGCTTTGCTCTCCTGACCTTACCCTTGCGGACAACCTCAACCTTTTCAATGAAGGGTGAATGCATGGGCCAGGTCTTTTCGACTCCAACTCCGTTTGAAATCTTCCTGACAGTGAAAGTAGCCCTTGACGAGTTTCCTCCCTGCTTTTTCAGAACGGTTCCTTCAAATACCTGGATCCTCTCCCTGTTTCCTTCCTTGATCTTGTTGTGAACCCTGACGGTATCACCCGTATTGAACACGGGAAGCTCTTTTTTCTTCTGTTCTTCTTCGATCTCTTTGATTATATCGCTCATATTTTCCTCCTTCAAAATCAGACGTTCTTTCGCTGTCACCTTGACCGCCAGAGGACCGTCCGGTCTCACGAACCAACATCATAACACACTTTGATGCAAAGTTCAACTAAAAAATGCCTCTTTTTTTGATATATTCCTCATACAGATCGGGCCGCACTTCCTTCGTTTTCTGTCTCGCAGCCCTCATCCTGTACTGGTCTATCTTTTTGTGGTCCCCGGAAAGCAGGATGTCGGGAACCTCCCTGTCATGCCATAGGGGCGGTCTCGTATACTGCGGATATTCCAAAAGACCGTCATTAAAGGATTCGCTCTCGCTTGAATCATCATTTCCAAGCACACCGGGGATCAGTCTTGTCACCGCGTCCATTACAACAAGTGCAGGCAGTTCTCCACCGGTCAGAACATAGTCTCCTATTGATACGGGATCGGTCACTATCTCATCTATGACTCTCTCATCTATGCCCTCGTAATGTCCGCAAAGAAGGATGAGTCCTTTTTCCCCCGAAAGCTCTCTTGCTGTCTTTTCATCAAAGGTCCTGCCCGAGGGAGTCAGAAAGACCACTCTGGTCTTTTCGTCTCCAAGTCTTCTTTTTGCCTCCAGAAAGGCACTGTAGACCGGCTCGCACATCATGAGCATCCCCGCGCCGCCGCCATAGGTGTAGTCGTCAACGCTGCCGTAATCATTGACCGCATAATCCCTGATATTTACGGTATCAAGCTCCACCAGTCCCCTGCCTGCGGCACGGCCGGTGATGCCTGTCATAAATGAATCCCTGATCATCTCGGGAAAAAGCGTCAGAACCTCAAAACGCATCACACAAGTCCTTCCAGAAGGTGAACCATCATCCGTCCACCCTCTGTATCCACATCGAGGATACACTGTTTTATGGCCGGTATCAGGATGTCCTTTCCCTCTCCCGTTTTTACCGAATAAACATCATTTGCGCCCGTATGGATCACTTCCTTCAGTGTACCCAGAAGCACACCTGCTTCATCGTACACATCAAGCCCCGGAAGATCAGTCTCAAAATACTCATCCTCTGAAAGCTTCACGGCATCCTCCCGTCTGACAAAGATCCCGGCGCCCCTCAGGCCCTCCACTTCGGAGATATCATTGAATTCCCTGAATTTGATGATTACAAGGTTTTTGAAGTACTTCACCCTTTCCTTCGTGACCTTTATCTGTCTGTTCTTCTGGATGATCACGGCTTCCTTCAGGTCATCAAACCTCTTCACATCATCGGTCAGCGGAAAAACCTTTACCTCGCCTTTGAGGGAATGGGTCGTTGTTACGGTCCCTATCTGCAGCAGGCCGTCGTTCTCATTTCTGGACAATTTCCACATTCACCCTTTTGTCTGTTTTTGTGGACGCAGCCTTGACAACGGTACGTATCGCTTTTGCGATGCGTCCTGATTTGCCTATGACCTTGCCCATATCCGACTGCGCCACCTGAAGTTCAACAGTGATGCTGTCGCTATCCTCGGTCTGGGTCACGACCACTTCGTCGGGTTTTTCGACGAGGGCCTTTGCCAGAACCTCAACCAATTCTTTCATCTATACACCTCCGCTCATCAGCTTTTTGCAGATCACTTTACAATGCCAACCTGCTTGAAAAGCCTTGAAACGGTCACGGTAGGCTGAGCTCCGTTTGCCAGCCATTTCTTTGCCTCTTCCTCGTTCACCTTTATCTCTGCCGGCTCCTTTAAGGGATCATAGGTCCCGATCTCTGCTACGGTGTTTCCCTGCATGGATGTCCTTGAATCCGCAACAACGATCCTGTAAAAAGGTGCCTTTTTCTTTCCGATTCTTCTGAGTCTGATCTTTACCATTTTTTCATTTCCTCTCTTTCGATAATTAAAACTGTATATAATTGCCCGCACGGTTTTATTACACGCGTAAGCATTTATATCTTCAGGTTTCTCATGAGGCTGTTTAATGATCCCATCCCCATCTTTCCCTTTTTCATGCTGCCGCCCATCTGCTTCATGAGCTTTGATGCCTGCTCAAACTGCTTGACGAGACGGTTCACATACATGATATCCACTCCGGCGCCCTTTGCTATCCTGTGCTTTCTCTTCGGATTCAAAAGCTTCGGGTCGGATCTTTCCGCCGGTGTCATCGAAAAAATAATGGCTTCATTTCTTTTGAGTGAAGCCTCATCAATGGCCGGCATGTTCTTTCCTCCCATGCCCATCATGGAAAGCACCGATGCCATACCGCCCATTTTGTTGACCTGCTTCATGCTGTCAAGATAATCGTTGAAATCAAAACGCCCTTTCTTCAGCTTGGCGTTCATGTTTTTCGAGGTCTCTATATCCACATTTTCCGCGGCTTTTTCGATGAGCGAGAGCACATCTCCCATGCCGAGGATCCTCGATGCCATCCTGTCCGGATAGAACTGCTCGAAATCCGTGGGTTTTTCACCTGTAGCTGCAAAGAGGATGGGTTTTCCCGTTATCGCCCTCACGGAAAGGGCCGCACCGCCTCTGGTATCTCCGTCAAGCTTTGTGAGGATCACGCCGTCTATCCCGACCTTTTCGTCAAAGCCCTGTGCCACATCCACAGCCGCCTGTCCGGTACATGCATCCACGACAAGGATCGTGTCATGTATCTCAATGGATGCTTTGATGTCCGCAAGCTCCTTCATGAGCTCCTCATCTATCTCCTGCCGTCCCGCGGTATCGAGTATCACAACATTGTAGCCGTTCTTTTCGGCATGAGCGACCGCTTCTTTTGCTATCTTTACCGGGCTCTGGTCATCACCCAGGGTAAAGACATCCGTTTCGGTCTTTTCACCGTTCACCTGCAGCTGTTTGATGGCTGCCGGTCTGTAGACATCGCAGGCGGTCAGAAGGACTTTTTTTCCTCTTGTCTTCAGCTTTGCCGCAAGTTTTCCGCAGGTGGTGGTCTTTCCCGCACCGTTCAGGCCGCACATCATGATGACCGTGACGGATTTTCCGGGAGCAAAACTGAGTTCACCCGACTCCGATCCCATGAGGCTTGTCATTTCCTCATTTACGATCTTTACCACCATCTGTCCGGGGTTCAGTCCGTTCATAACGTCAGCGCCCACGGCTTTTTCGGTGACGGAATTAATAAACTGCTTTACCACCCTGAAGTTCACATCTGCTTCAAGGAGGGCCATCTTCACTTCCTTCAGGGCGGTCTTTACATCTTCCTCGGTAAGAGACCCCTTTGAACGAAGGGATTTGAATACATTCTGGAGTTTGTCTGTGAGGCTTTCAAATGCCATGTCACTCTCCTTCTAAACGCACAGCTCCATAATACTAACACAGCCGGCCGGAGCTGTCAACTTTTTTTCTTGACAGAGCATTCACATGGAATCTGCCGCCAAAAGCTATAGATCCAGTTCTGATTCGATTTTTGAAAGTTCGGATATGACGGCGGGGTCGGAGGTAAGGTTTCGGATGGTTTCGAGCGAGGAGCGGATGCTTTCGGTTTTGCGGATAACACCAAGCTTTTCCTCATATTCAAGAAGCTTGTCATCTGCACGCTTCAGCAGATCCGAGGCGGCCTGCCTGGTGATCCCCTCCGCTTCCCCGATCTCCGAAAGAGACATGTCGTCAGATATGGTATATTCTGCTATCCTTCTCTGCTTTTCATTTAAGAGGTCGCCGTAATGATCAAAAAGAACGGCTCTTTGCACCAGCCTGTCCATATCAGAGAGTCGTCCTCACGATGCGCGGCATGAAGCCTTCGCTGTCCAGTTTCTTCAGTATTTCTTCCTTGTGATCGGTACCGAAGGCCTCAAGGGTGATGCGAAGCTCCACCTGTGCACTGCGGTTCGTCGTCACGAACTGGTTGTGCTCAAGCTTGATGACATTGCCGTTGGCCTTTGCAATGACTCCCGCAACCTTCTGGAGTTCGCCCGGTCTGTCGGGCAGAAGGACGGATACCGTAAATATCCTGTCACGGTAGATCAGGCCCTGCTGAACCACGGAGGACATGGTTATGACATCCATGTTTCCGCCGGAAAGGATGCAGACGATCTTTTTGTTTTTGCATTTCAGCTTTTTCAGGGCCGCAACGGTGAGGAGCCCCGAATTTTCCACCACCATCTTGTGGTTTTCGACCATATCGAGAAAAGCCATGACAAGATCGGAATCATCGACGGTGACTATCCTGTCTATATTATCCCGAAGATAGGGAAATATCTTTTCTCCGGGCGTTTTGACGGCCGTACCGTCGGCAATAGTTGAAACAGATGAAAGTGTCGTAACCTCTCCCTTTTTGAAGGATGCCGAAAGACAGGCTGCTCCTTCAGGCTCAACCGCTATGACCTGGCATTTGGGATGAAGCAGTTTTGAAAGAACGGAAACACCCGTTGCCAGTCCGCCTCCTCCCACGGGAACAAGTATCACATCTGTAAGAGGCTGTTCCTTGAAGATCTCCATCGCTATGCTGCCCTGGCCGGTGGCGACACACAGATCGTCAAAGGGATGAACAAAGGTATAACCCTTGCTTTTTGCCAGTT
>CAMVDF010000033.1 GCA_947166195.1 uncultured Lachnospiraceae bacterium | reverse complement strand
GATGGTGAAAGAAGGCTTGTCATCGAGGGAGGAGACCGCGACAGATTCTATCTCGGCAAGGATGACACCATATATAATGAAGGGTCAGGTTCAGCAACAAGCTTTGCCCTGTTCCATTACAGGATGGAGGGGCCCTATATGGCATTGTATCCCATTGACGGTGTTCTTTATGACGGAAGCTTCCCTGCACCGGGACCGTATTTTTCCACGGATCGCTGCCTGTGGGATGCCTCAAAGGCAAAGCCTGTGGATCAGGCCTCCTTTGACGGCTATGTGAGCAAGGCAGAGAGCAATTATGCCGATATACGCTACACTCCCCTCTCCTCTGTAAAGATCCTGAAAACCGACCTGAAGGAGCCCGAGAAAAAGGGCGGCTTTTCAGATGAAGAGCTCTGCAAAATGGCTCTTGACCATTATGAAAAGGAATCCGGTTACAGACCGGGAAAGAGCGAGGTCGATAGTGTGAACGGGGATCTGGTCACGATCCACCTCTATGATGACATGGAGGATCATACAGCAACTTCCGCGTGGTATGAGATCAACAGAAATACCGGCAAA
Organism: uncultured Lachnospiraceae bacterium; assembly: GCA_947166195.1. Taxonomy (GTDB): domain Bacteria; phylum Bacillota; class Clostridia; order Lachnospirales; family Lachnospiraceae; genus NK4A144. The sequence goes on along the minus strand of CAMVDF010000033.1, from coordinate 15,841 downwards.
GGCACCGATGCTGTTACCGGAGATCCCGTGGATCTGAACTCATGAAACACGTTTCCGGCCGACTGACGAACAATACTTTGAACAATACTTTCAGCAGACTCTTGACAAAGAAAAAAAAGCCTTGTAAAATGTAAAAGTTGTTGCAGGTGTGGTTCAATGGTAGAACACCAGCCTTCCAAGCTGGATACGTGGGTTCGATTCCCATCACCTGCTTAAACATTTGGACCCGGTTCAAAGGAACCGGGTTCTTTATTTAGCAGGCGGGACCCCAAACCAAGGGTCCGGTCTCGCCTGCCGTCTCGGTCGGTTCTAACCGTGTGCCGCCGGCACGCAGCACCCATCAACTGCTTAAATGTTTGAAAGAGAGGTTTTATTATGGCTGTTGATCTGTCAAAAATGTCAAAACTCGGCTTTGGTCTCATGCGTCTGCCCCAGAAGGACGGTGTGATCGATATGGATCATGTCTGCCGGATGGTTGACAAATACATGGCTTCCGGTATGAATTATTTTGATACCGCCTACATTTACCATGGAGGAAAGTCGGAATCGGCAGCAAAGGAAGCTCTCACCAAAAGATATCCCAGAGAGGATTTCATGCTTGCGACAAAGCTTCCGGTCTGGGAGATGAAAAAGAAAGAAGATGCTGACAGGATATTTGAGGATCAGCTTCAGCGGGCGGGAGTATCACGGTTTGACTTCTATCTCCTGCACTCCGTCGAGGAAGGCAGCAACTATGCCGATTACGAAAGATATGACTGCTTTGGCTGGGGAATGAAAAAAAAGGAGGAAGGGCTGATCGGTCATTTCGGATTCTCATTTCACGGAAGTCCTGCGCTGCTTGAGGAGGTTCTTGACAAACATCCCGAGACGGAGTTCGTTCAGATACAGCTCAATTATGCCGACTGGAATAACCCCGTCGTCCATTCAGGAAAACTCTACGGGATCCTTCACAAACGCAATATCCCGATCATAGTGATGGAACCGGTCAAGGGAGGGCTCCTTGTAAAGCTTCAGCCTGAACTGGAAGAAAAATTCAGATCGCAAAGGCCTGATTCCTCCATGGCTTCATGGGCGCTCAGGTATGTCGCTTCACTTCCCGGAGTCATGACGGTACTTTCCGGCATGTCTGATGACAGCCAGATGGATGACAATATCGCCACCTTCAAAAACTTTGAACCACTTTCAGAAAAGGAAAAGGCACTGGTCGAAGAAGTGAGGGACATCATGCTCAATATACCCCTCATAGGCTGTACCTCCTGCAGATACTGCTGCGACGGATGCCCGGCAAGGATAAGTATTCCCGATGTAATAAGTGCGCTGAACACGTTAAGACTCTACAATGAAGAATTCCGTCCAAGGATGTTCTATAACGGGCTTGTTCAAAGCAGCGGCAAAGCATCTTCCTGCGTGGAATGCGGTCAGTGTGAAAAGATATGTCCCCAGCATCTTCCGATCATAAAACTGATGAAGGAAGCTGCCAAAACATTTGAAGTGTGATCCGTGTCTGTTACCGGCCTGAAGGCGTGCCTAAAGCCTTCAGTTCCTTTTTGCGCTCATACATCATCCTGTCTGCTCTTTCAAAGACATCGTTCAGACATCTGTCCTGCGCGGTAAGGACCGAATATCCTATCGAAATGACTACAGCATTCTCTTTAATATTGTCTTCAACTATGCGGTTCAGCCCATCGATCGATTCCTGCATGGCATCAAAACCGTCTCCCTGAAGAATGATGGTAAACTCATCTCCGCCCACTCTGAATACCGCGCCGTGAGAGAACTGCCCGCAGATCAAAGCCGAGGCATCCTTTATCAGCTGATCTCCGGCTACATGTCCGAAATTATCATTTACGTACTTCAGTCCGTTGATATCACCTACCACTACAGCCAGCTTATCTATTTCTCCTGCCTCAATCTGACTGTTGATGTATTTTTCCTGTTCGGAATAGGCGTGTTTATTTCTGACACCCGTCATGGAATCGGTATTTGCCATGTTCCGGAAATTCCTGCTGGTTTCTTTTTCCTCTTCCAGCTTCTCCTTTGAAAGCTTTCCGACCTGAAACAGCAGAACTCCGGCAAGAGCCAGAACCGACAGAAAAGTATAGATGACCTGTCTTCTGCTTGTATTGAGGTTTCTAATGCTGATATCACGGATCTGGTCCTGTATGATGCTTTCACGGATCAGGACAGCCATCTCCCATTCCGTTCCTTCGATCGGAACATAACAAAGCGTCTGATGCGCATCCCCCGTTCCAAACGACAGACTTCCTTCTGACCCTTTTTCAAAATTCTCATAGTTTTCCTTCCAGACATCTTCCGAAACGATTCCATGTATCGCCTCCAGAAAATTACTGTTTGAGATCACCGGGCCAAGCTGCGTACCTGACAGGTTGCTTCCGTTCTTTGAATACAGTGCAAAATGAGTCCGGTCCTGGACATCAAGTGCCAGCAGATTGACGATATCATTGAAATCGATCTGAACAAAGCAGGCTTTGAATCGTTTTCCCATAATAAAAAGATCCGGTGTCGGTACTGCCAGACACAGCTGCTTGGAGGAACCGTAAAGCGATACGATGCTGACGATCCGGTCACTTATACTCTCCTCCTCTAGGAAAACATGCCTGCTCCCTCCGGTATAGGTCGTATACCTGGTGTATACCACATTGTCTTCATCAACCAGAGCGAACTGATTCATTCCCAGCAGCGATTCGACCTTCCCGATCGCCTCTCTCAGATCATTTTGTGAATCCACATCCTCATCTTCGATATAGGCAATGGCTATCCTCATCTCATCAAAGCTGTTGTCTATCAGGTTTGTGACAGTCTTTGCATGACTTTCTGCCATGGTCAGAAGATAAAAGGAACTGACTGCGGAAACCGCTTCGTCTGTTGCTGCGCCGGTCTTTTTTGCATTCCACAATGTGCTGGCCGTCACAATCGTCACAATGATCAGACTTCCTATTACAGCTGTAAGCAAGAAGGTTCTGTTTGTTATCTGTCTCTTTTGTTTCATGATATATCACCATATAATATCTCAAGCATCACAGCAGCGTCTTTCTGGTAGATCACAGTCGTGATCTCATCGGTTTTTTCCGGAAACAGCTTTCCGGAAACATTTCCGTCTGCGATCTTTACCGCAGTCTGGATCGTATCAAAACCTATTGAATAGCAGTCCTGTACACCAAGGCAGTATATCACTCCGTCTTTCAGATATCTCAGAGCCTCTTCATCGTGATCCATACCCACTATAACGGCATCGCTTTTCATTTCCGTGATCGCCCTGGCAGCGCCGACAGGATTGCTCATGTTGCAGCAGACGATACCGTCAAGATCCGGGCAGTCATTCAGGATCTTCTTTGTAAGGTCGTAAGCGAGATCTACGGAATCCATATCGTATTCTGTAGCAACGATCTCCATATTGTCGTATTTTGTGATGGTATCCCGGGCTCCTCTCGCGCGGTCTTCATGACAGGGTGCACCTACGCTTCCCACAAGGATCGCAACCTTTCCTTTATACCCCAGTTTTTTGCACAGCGCCTCCGTCAGATCGGCGCCATCCTGATAATTATGTGTATTACCGACGTAAGCGATCCTTTTACAGCCTTCTCCGGCATCGGAACTTGAAAAGGTCATAACCTTTATCCCGTCATCCACCATCCTGTCAAGGATCGGAGAGATGATCTCTGTGTCAGCAACATCCACACCGATAACATCGTAGTCCTTTTTTTCGGCTTCAAGAAGCCTCTTTGTCTGATCTTCGGCAGATGCCTGATCCGGTGCCATATACTCGTAGGTGATCGTGATCCCCCGGTCAAGGTACTGTCTCTGCGCTTCTTCCATTCCAAGCGCCACAGCATCCCACCAGGGATGAACGGTTTTATATGTGAAATAGAAATTATAGCTGTCCTTCTGAGGTTTATAGGAATCCAGCTCATGCTCAAAATTTACCGCATTATGAGCAGGATCATCTGCTTTGACGGGATCTGTCCCCTGTATAATAAGATCCTGCCCGGATCCGTCCGTACCGGCTGAAGCCTCTTTTCCATCTGTACTCCCGGAAGGAGAGGCAGCAGAACAGGAAAATAAAAAGAGTCCGGCTGTCAGCATGGGGATCAGCAGGATGATTTTCTTTCCATTTATTCTCATTTGTCGCACCTCGCCATTCTTATGCTATAAAACAGTATATTTTTAGCGCTTTTTATTGTCAATGTCAGAACTGAAATGAAGCATTGATGTTGAGAGTTTTTTTACCATATACTATTATGATGTCAGGGTCAAAAGGTCATAACTCGTTCATACTTGTTTTAATACCTTTTGTCCCCAACATCATAATTATTTATTGTATGTGTGTCTGATCAGGGATCACCATGAAGCACATTCAGAAATGACTGCCGCTAAAACGGCTCACAAATCCGGGAGGTTTTATTATGGAAGAAAAAATGGATATCAACGCGATACTTTCATCCTGTGATCATACTCTGCTTTTGCAGGATGCGACCTGGGATGAGATCAGGGTAATATGTGACGATGCAAAGACATATAAAACCGCATCTGTCTGCATCCCGCCCTGCTATGTGAAAAAAGCATATGAGTATCTTGCAGGCCAGATACCGGTATGCACCGTCATAGGCTTTCCAAACGGCAATTCAACAACCGAAACAAAGGTGTTCGAAACAAAGGATGCCCTGAAAAACGGTGCGGACGAGATCGATATGGTCATCAACATCGGGATGCTGAAAGCCGGTGAATACGACTATGTCCTCGATGAGATAAAGAGAATAAAGGAAGCCTGCGGATCACATATCCTGAAGGTCATCATAGAGACCTGTCTTCTTACTGATGAGGAAAAGATAAAGATGTGTGAGATCGTGACACAGGCCGGAGCAGATTTCATCAAAACCTCAACTGGTTTTTCAACGGGTGGCGCAACCTTTTCCGATGTGGAGTTATTTGCAAAACACATTGGAGAAAATGTCAGGATCAAGGCTGCAGGAGGTATCTCTTCCCTTGAAGATGCAAAAAAGTTCCTTCAGCTTGGTGCTTCCCGTCTCGGGACAAGCCGGGTGGTAAAACTCGTCAAGGGATAAAATATAGTTCACTCTATTTTTCACCCTCCGATGTCTCCAACTGACAGGTCCTTGTCATGGCCACCGAACAGGCGATATCTCCAAGTACATTGCAGCAGGTAGCTCCCGCATCCACCAGGATGTTGATGCTGACATACATTCCCATCACTCCTGCAGGCAGACCTGCTATGGCTGAGAGGGCTGCAAATGTCGCGATCGCACTGTTCGGTACTCCGGGAGCTCCGATGCTCAGCAGCGTATTGCTGAGCAGCACGACAGCGAGAAGACCAAACGAAACTTCTATTCCACAGGCATTTGCAAAAAACACGACCATGAAAGACATGACGATCGACACTGCATCCATGTTTATCGTAGCTCCCAGCGGAAGAGCCAGCGATGAGATCTCATTCGGAACTCCCAGCTCATCCGAACACCTTTTTGAAAGCGGAAGTGTTGCCGAGCTTGACGCCGTTCCAAAGGCATTCAGGGCTGCGGGAAGAACAGTCACAAAGAAATCCCTGATGCTGAATCTGCCTATAATCCTGACTATGACTATCCCATAGACCACGATCACATATATGAGAAGTGTAAGGTAAAGTGATGCCAGCACCGATGCCAGTGAAAGAATGGTCTCGATCCCGTTGGCATGAACCATCCCGGCCACGGAACACAAAACTCCTACAGGTGTCATATACATCACCGCTGAAACAACCTTTACAGCGATCTCATCCACAGCTTTACAAAGCTTTACAAACGGCTCGGCTTTTTGTCCCAAAGATACACAGGCAATTCCGACTATGATGGCAAAAGCCAGGATCTGCAGCATATTTCCGTTTGAAAATGCCGCAAAAGGATTGGAAGGTATCAGATCCTTTATGGTATCAAGAAGTCCCGTGAAAGGTGCGGCCTCAACCTCAGCTTCCATCATCTGGATGGAAACTCCCTTTCCTATCCCCAGTGCCTTTGGCAGTACCAGTCCTATCAGACTCGCAAACAGAGTGGTTCCCACAAAATACAGGAGTGCCTGTCCGCCTACCTTTCCTGTGGCTGAGATGCTCCCGATGGAGGTTATACCCACAACCAGTGAGCAAAAAACAAGAGGAAATATCATCAGTGTCAGCGCATGAAGATATATGGTGCTGATAAAACCGGTTACCTCTGCTCCCCAGTCCGGCATCACAAGTCCGAGAACCCCTCCCAGTACCAGTCCTGCAAGGATCGCAACACTGAGTCCCAGAGCCTTTTTGTTAAAAGAATGAGTTGATACTGATTTTTCCATAGTCTCCTCCTTATATATATGACTGGATACTATTATGTCCTTTCTCCCCTGTCTAATACGCTTTAGCGATAGTATATGATAGGATCTGCCTATAGCACCGATATTGACATGAAAAGCCTCTGACGATAAACTATTTATCATCAAAGGAGATGTGCTGTCTTATCTCTCCATAATAAAAACAACAGCCAAAGGAGAATACGGGAAAATGGGATTTGATCCGAAAAAGGATGAACAGCAAAAGGCAGAGACCAGACAAAGGATCATAGAAACGGGATTTCGCATCTTTTCCGAAAAGACCATAGATGCGGTTAATCTGACGGAGGTGGCCGAGGCTACAGGTGTCGGCATGGCAACGGTCTACCGGCATTTTTCCGGCAAGACCCCGCTCGTGATCGCTATAGGAGCCTGGTCCTGGGACAGTTTTCAGCAGGATTATCTGCAAAGGCAAAGCGCGAAGGGAATGACAGGGGCAGAGGACTATGAGTTCTTTCTTGATGCCTTCATCGACCTGTATGTAAATCACCGCGATATTCTCCGCTTCAACCAGTTCTTCAACATTTATGTAATGAGAGAAGGAATCCCGGAAAAGGATGTCTTTGCACCCTACAAAAAGACTTTGCTGACAATGACTAAACGGTTTCATCAGACCTATGAACTGGGAAAAAAAGACGGTACGCTGAAAACCGAAGCAGGAGAGAAAAGAATCTTCTTAAGATCCCTTCATCTCATGCTCGCCGTCATAACCCGTTATTCGGTGGGGCTTGTGTATGAAGGTGATGAGGATCCGAAGGAAGAAATAATATTTTTGAAAGATATGCTGTTAAGGGAGTATGTGAGGGAATGATCATGAAGGAAAGAATTCAGTTTTTGAAAAGGTTAACAGTGATCTGGCTTGCCGCAGCTATTCTGACGGCTCAGGCACCGGTGGGAATATATGCGGACGAAATTGAGGGGCAGGAACTCCGGAATGCGGTGCAGACCGCAGACCTGCCGGAGGTTCATGAAGAGCAGGAAGCGGAGAAAACAGAAGTATCCGAAGATCAGGCAGGAGAACCGGAGGATCAGACCGGAGAAGGTACAGAAGAAACCGTGTCAGATCCGACGATTGAAGAAATTTCCAGGGTCGCAGAGCCTGAAGACGAAAATGAAGAAAATGCATCGGGAAATATCACGACCTGGAGCGGGCTGCAGGCGGCGATAACCGATGCGGGCACGACGGAGACCACCATAACCCTGGAGCAGGATATCACTGCGGAGGAGGGTGACAGCTTCCTTTCGATACCTCAGCAGGCGAAATTGACCCTTGATCTGAACGGACATAAGCTGGACAGGAATCTTGCGGGAGGGAGTGCAGTGGAGGACAGCTGTGTGATCAAACTGGAACAGGGCAAGGGCAGCGCCAATAACAAGCTTACTAAGCTGACGATTATAGACAGCAGCGAAGCCGGCACAGGCATGATCACCGGAGGATACTCCTCCGGCTCGGGAGGCGGTGTGTATGTTCGGGCTTATACCCTTTTTACGCTGGCAAGCGGCACGATATCCGGAAATAAATCAAACGGTGGAGGCGGAGTATATGTCGCAAACGATGGTACTTTCCAGCAGGAGGGCGGAATGATCTGCGGTAACACCGCTACAGGTAATGGCGGAGGAGTGAATGTTGCAGGAAACTTTACCCTGAATGGCGGGGTCATCTGTGACAATAAGTCCACCGGAACCGGCGGCGGGGTATATAATAGCGGAATCTTTTCGATGGACAACGGAACCATCTGCGATAATAAGGCCAGCTTAAACGGCGGCGGTGTTTATAATGCCGGAACCTTTACGATGGATGACGGTACCATCTGCGATAATGAAGCCATCAAAAACGGCGGCGGTGTTTATAATGCCGGAACCCTTACAATGAATGGCGGTACTGTCTGCGATAATACGGCAACCGAAAACGGCGGAGGTGTTTACGATAAGAGATCTTTTGTGATGAACAATGGTAAGATCTGCAATAATACTTCAGAAGGCGCTGATACGAATCAGGGTGGCGGAGGAGTTTATATTGCCAATGCCACTTACGCAGACTTTTCGATGACGGGCGAGAGTATCTTTGGCAATACAGCTTCAGGCGATGGAGGAGGAGTCTTCGACAACAAAACCTTTACGATGACGGGCGGAAGTATTTCCGCCAATTATTCTACAAGATATGGCGGCGGAGTTTACAATAATTACACATTTAATATGTACGGAGGGGAGATCAGGGATAACCGTTGTGATGCTCGAGATAATGGTGGCGGGGTTTATAATATAAGCTCAAGCAGTAAGTATTATATTTCCGGCAACATTGCAGTAAGCGATAATACAGCCGGGGTTGCAGTCAATAATGTTCATTTAAAAACCAACTCTACCTATGTCTATATTTCCGGTCCTGTTTCACAGGGATCATCTGTCGGGGTGACCACAGCAAATGATCCCCAAAATACTATCACAATACCCGTGACACAAAATTTAAGAGAAAAAAACGCCGGCGATCACAGCTTCCTTTTCAGCGATAAAGGTTTCGGGGTTAAGCTTACGGAGGGTGGAGAGGCCTGCCTTTACCTGAAAACCCCTCTGTCGATAAATATCGTTCCTTCTCCCTACGGTACCGTGACAGGCAAAACCGAGGCCTCTCCCGGGGAGACCGTGGTACTTACCACAACACCCGATGGGGGCTGCAGTACGGAAAACTTAAGCGTAAATTATTCCGATGACGGAGGCAGCTCCATACCGGTTCAGGTTACACAAAGGGGAGAAAAGTGGATCTTCACAATGCCTGACAGGGAGGTATATGTAAGCGCCGTCTTTAAGCCGGGGGAATGGAAGAGCCTGGATCTTTTGCTTGCAAAGGGCGGTACGGTAAAGCTTGAAAAGGATTTTGAAGCGGGAGATACCGATACTTATCTTTCGATATCTGCGGACAATACTGTGACCCTTGATCTAAACGGACATACCCTGAACCGGAATCTGTACCCCAGTAAGCCCGAAGGCTATGTGATAAAAGCGGAGGGAAGCCTTACCGTTACGGACAGCAGTACGGGGAAAACCGGCAGCATCACCGGCGGGTGGAGCACTACTTTTTGCGGCGGGGTTTATGTTTCCGGAAACGGAACCTTAACCTTAAATGAAGGCAGCATCGCCGGCAACTACGGAACCGGATCCGGTTCCATCCCCGGGGGCGTATTCCTAGAACCGGGCACCTCATTTATCATGAACGGAGGGCGGATCTCGGGAAATAAGGGCCGCATAGGAGGGGGAGTGTATATAGGGTCTGACGCCTCATTTACCATGAACGAAGGAGAGATCCGGGAAAACAGTGCATCGGTTTCGGGTGGCGGAGTTTATCTTGAACCGGGTGCTTCATTTAAGCTCAAAGGAGGGCAGATCTCAGGAAATGAGGTACTAAATGGATCAGGCGGAGGAGTTTGTATTGAACCGGGCGCCTCATGTTCCATGAACGGGGGACTGATCACAAAAAACTCAGGGGGATTTTCCAGCGGAAACTACGGTGGAGGAGTGTATAACGGAGGAACCTTTTTCCTGACTGCCGGCCACATCAGGGATAACAGTACATTTATGGGAGGGGGAATCTTCAACCATGGAAGCCTGACGATAAAGGGAGGCGGCATAACCGGAAACACCGCCTACGGAACATTAGATCAGAGCATAGGCAGAGGCGGGGGTATATACCAGGACGGTATATTAACGATGAAAGGAGGAAGCATCGCCGGCAATACCTCAGAGGATAAAGGCAGCGGAGTCTATCTTTCAGAAGCTTCCACATCCATGTCTGTGGAAGGAAGGGTGGAGATTTCCGAAAATAAAACCGGTTTGGACGACAGCAATCTCCTCATTAACGAGAATAAGGTAATCACGCTTACGGGGTCAATGGATGAAGGTTCCGTCATCCGGGTCAGTACATCGGCTACGCCGGTTAGAAACAGTAGTGTAAGGCTTACATCAGGTCTTGGCAATAACAGCTTTAATACGGCTTTCCTGCAAAGCGACAAAAGCGATTATGTGGTCACAAGGGAAAACGATGAGGCGGTTTTAAGCCTGCCGTTCTATGAGATAGAGATCGACCAGGTTACCGATCACGGATCCGTCAGCGCAGATAAGGTGACTGCATATATGAATGAAAAAGTAACTCTGACCCTGAAGCCCGAGGAGGAGTGCATACTCTACGAGCTGTCGGCCACCTTTATTGATGCTTCGGGAGAGACTGAGGAGCTCGAACTCATACAGGATACCACAGATAAAAACATCTACCGGTTTTATATGCCGAAGGCTCCGGTAAAGATCCGTGCCGTTTTCGGACCGGATTACGGATGGAACTGGGTGAAGGACCAGGTCAAAAACGGGGGTACCGTAAAGCTTGATCTTGACATTACGGCAAAGGATGGGGATACTGTCATACTTATCCCCAAAGGGGTAAGCTGCACCCTTGACCTAAACGGCCACAGTCTGGATGCCGAAGGGGTTGCAAAAGGAATGTCAGGCTCCCCTTCCTCTTTCCCCGCAGCCATTGTCGTATCCGGGAACCTGATCCTGACGGATTCAAGTGGAAACGGAAAGGGAGCCCTGATAAACAGCAGCACGGATTTGAATATCAAAATGTCGGCCATCCGGATAACAGATGGCGGAAGTTTTGAACTGAAGAGCGGAAAGATAAGCGGCTTTATGGCTGATAAAGGCGGCGCTGTGCTTGCAGAAGGAGGCGCATCATTTATAATGTCCGGCGGGATAATCAGCGGAAATGCTGCGGGAAGCGGCGGCGGAGTATGTATAGACAAGGCAGTCTTTATTATGACCGGAGGAGAGATAACCGGAAATATGGCCACCGGTTCTGAGTACGGCGGCGGAGTTTATTTTGTATCAGGAAATAAACTTCAGACTTCAGCCTTTCAGATTAAGGGAAGTCCGGTGATCCGGGGGAATTATCGAAATGATGTTGAATCAAATCTTTGCCTTGAAGGGGAGGCGATCGGGGTAACAGGAGCCTTAAATGGGGCTGAGCTTCGCTTCGGCAGATCTGACCGGCTTTTTGCGGGTGCCGTCATGGGAAGGGGTACGGGATATACCCTTACTTCAAATGATCTTTCGCAGTTTACGCTGGCAGAGAGCGATTCCGGATACTCCTTCGTGCTGGAGGGAAACTCCATAAAGGTAAAACAGGTGATATCCTATGCACAGGATATCGGACCGGTGAACTTTACCGGGCAGCCCCTTACGCCGGAGGTACATGTTTTAAGCCAATACATGGGATTTCCTCTGATCGAAGGAGTGGATTACACCTTATCCTACAGGGATAATATCAATGCCGGCACTGCCACGGCAGTCATCAGGGGGATCGGAAACTATACGGGCACGCTGGAAAAGAACTTTACCATATTAAAGTCCCCTGAGGAAAGAGCTCTTGGGAATGTAAATAAGGGTCTGAACCGGGCTGGTGAAGGCTTTCGCTTTTCTCTTCTGCCCTTTATTCCGGAAAACGCAGGGACGGTAAGCAGCTGTATATTAAACGGTACCGTAACCAAGAGCGGAAATGTCACGGTATCTTCCGCATCGGTAAGCAATGCCGGAGAAGTCACGCTTTTATTATGCGAAGGAGCCATCGGCGATACCGTAACGGTTCCCGTAAAGGTCATAGCGCAGAACTACGATCTCACCTTCAGCCTGGTCTGCACCCTTATCGAATGCAGTCATCCTTCAGACAGACGGGAGAGACGCGGAGTAAAGGAAAAAAATTGTACCGTAAAGGGTTATACAGGGGATCTTTATTGCAGCCTCTGTGAGACCCTGCTTGAAAAGGGGGAGAATATCCCCATTGATCCCGAAAAGCATGATTTCGACTTTGAAAACGGCACTGTCATCAGAGAGGCAACAGCCTATTCCTACGGTGGCCACACATATTTTTGCCGTCACAACAACGAGCACACTCTCACCCTGATGGATATCCCTCCCCTTCCCACAAAGGACGGGACGGACCATACAGATCTGGCGGAGGATACAAAGGACTTAAGCGGCAATGCGGCCTTGAAGATTGATGAAAAGACAGCTCCGGACGGCAGCCATCAGGAGACCGTGATCATCGGTGGAGAAAAGGTGTCGGATATTATAACAGATCCGGACGGAGTGGAAACAGTGGAAACAAAGGTCTGGATCGGAGGACTTAAAAGCTCCTATACCTATACCGGCTCTGCCATAAAGCCCTCTTTCCATGTCTATGACGGAACAAGAAAGCTTACGGAAAAGAGGGATTATACAGTCTCCTATTCGGATAATAAAAACGCCGGGCCAGCCACCATAACCGTTAAATTCAAAGGTAATTACAAAGCATCGAAACCGGAAACGGTAAACTTTACGATCCTGCCGGCGGTTCTGGGCATCGATATCATCGCACACGAAACAGCCGCTGTTTAAAAAAAGAGCGCGCAGAAACCGGCTCCTCTGTTGACCTGGAAGAAAACGGGAAAAGCGTTTTCAACAAAGGATTTCGATATTTCCTATGATCCGTCTCCCGTGAAGGCTGAGGGTGACTATACCGCAGCGATCAGGCCAAAAAAGGATGGCGGGAATTTTGCGGGAAGCACGACTGCCCTTATAAGGATCACTTCAAAGGACAGGCTTCTTTCAAATGCAAGGGTGAGCTTTGACAGGAAATACTACGCTTATACGGGAAAACCCGTTATAACGTCGTATACTTTGAAGATAGGTTCAAAGGAGCTGAAGGAAGGCATCGATTACAGGCGTGTAAACCTTACGGGTAATACAGAACCCGGAAAGGCAACTGTCATCTTTGAAGCTGTGAGCGGGAACGCTGCCGGCTATGCGGGAAGCAAAACAGCATCCTACAAAATATCCGGAAAGATCGAACTGAAGGATGGCTCACCGTTTGAATATTCCTACGAAGAAACCGTGCCCTTTGCAAAGGGCGGGGCAAAGCCTGCAGTCACCGTAAAATATGACGGCGTCGCCCTGAAGGAAGATACTGATTTTACCGTGTCCTTCTCCAAAAACAAAGCTGTAACAAATGGTGCTACAGCTGTAATAAATATTAAAGGAAAAGGAAACTACAAAGGGATGGTTACAAAGAAATTTGCGATAACAAAGCAGAGTCTGTCTGCGCTGAGAGGCAATATCATCGTGGCTGACCAGTTTACGACAAGATCCCGTCTCAAAAAACCGTCAATTGTGATAACGGATCCTGACGGAACGAAACTGAAGGCAGGCACTGATTATACGGCAGGAGAACCGGATGCTTCAGGTGCCGGAAACACGGAAGAAAGCGGGGAGGTTTTTATTATACTGAAGGGAAAGGGCGGCTACAGGGATGACGATCCGGTGAGAGTATCCTTCCGCTATATGAAGCCGGATTCCAACCTTGCAAAAACGAAGGCTTTTGCCATAAAGGATCAGACCTACACAGGCGGAACAATAATACTTGGCAGGGCTGACTTAAAGGAAATCCTGTATAAGGGACAAAAAACTTCGCCGGAATATCTTGCATTCAAAACAGATTTTACAGTTGAAGGTTATTCTGATAATGTGAAAAAGGGTAAGGCAAAGGTAACACTGAAGGGTGCGGGAGCCTTTGCGGGCAGAAAGACCCTTACCTTCAAAATAGTGCAGCGACAGGTGGATTACAGGGGAGCGCTGATCGGAGAAAGGTGGACGAGATGAACATAGACGATATCATCCGGATCACAAAGTCTGCAGGAAATATAATGGTTGAAGCAAAAAGACCGGAGATCATGGAAAAAGCCGGACATGCCAATTTCTGCACGGAAACGGATGAGAAAATCCAGCAGTATCTGATACAGGCTTTGTCAGCGGTGCTTCCGGAGGCTTCGTTTCTGGGCGAAGAAGACGGTCAGGATGTCTTCACCTCAAAAATGAGCAGCGGCTACTGTTTTGTCATTGACCCCATCGACGGAACCTCGAATTTCATTTTTTCCTACCGCCCCTCCGTAGTGTCCGTCGCTCTCTTAAAGGATGGAATGCCCTATATGGCTGTCATCTTCAATCCCTATGACGATATGCTCTTTTCGGCAGTCAAGGGTCAGGGTGCTTATATGAACGGTGAAAGGATAGAGTGCTCTGATACCCCTTTGTCGGATTCTCTTGCGGTATTCGGAACCGCTCCTTATTATACGGAGCTTCAGGAAAGGACATTTGAGATCGCAAAAAATCTCCTTCCGCTGTGCGTCGATCTGCGCCGTTCCGGGACTGCAGCCTGGGATATGTGCTGCGTCGCAATGGGACGATGCAGCCTGTATTTTGAATTAAAGATCCAGCTATGGGACTATGCCGCCGCAGCGCTTGTTGCATCCGAGGCCGGATGTACCGTCACGGACGATATAGGAAATCCTCTTTCCTACAAGGGTCCTACATCTGTAATATGTCGTGCCCGGGGTGTAAAGGAAATACCGGAATGCTTTCCGGTTTGAAAATCGGGGTGACAGGATTCGAACCTGCGGCCCCCTGCTCCCAAAGCAGGTGCTCTACCAAACTGAGCCACACCCCGTTATATCTATAAAGTTTTACACTTGCAGGTGCATAAATCCACCACTCAAAACATCGCTTATTATATCCCTATATCATCTACTGTTCAAGATAGTTGATTGAAAAATGCGCTTCCCCTTCCCGGTCGATCTCCATCAGGACATAGCTTTTCTTCCTGCCTTCCTGTCTCGGATAGGAAATACTTCCGGGATTGACGAGCCAGATACCGCGTTTCTTCATGACACAGGGTCTGTGGGTATGTCCGAAGAAAACAATGTCAGCCTGCCTCGATGCCGCTTCATCAAGGAGCATCTCATATCCCATTGAAACGCCGTAATTGTGCCCGTGACACAGCCAAACGCTGTAATCTCCCAGTGTAAACTCATCTTCCCTGGGCAGATCGGTAAAAAAATCATTGTTTCCGGAAACTACCCGGCAGGGACATCCTGCCATCCGGATTATCTCACGCTCCATGCCTTCCGTATCCCCGCAGTGGATGAGCAGATCTATCTTTCCCACATCATAGATCACATCCTGCAGATCACCCTGTCTCCCGTGAGTATCGCTTACCACCAGAATGTTCAACGCATCACCCCGGGATACTCCGATATGATGATATCCCGCACTTCCCTGAGCGCCTTTCCTCTGTGGCTTATGGAATTTTTCACTTCAGGCGCAACCTCAGCCGAGGTCATGCCGTATTCCGGCAGAAAAAAGATCGGATCATAGCCAAATCCGTTTTTTCCGGCCTCGCCGTACCCTATCCGGCCCTCCATGGTCTGCCTGACAACCCTTTCCCGTCCGTCGGGACAGATGAGAGCCATCGCGCAAACAAACCTGGCTGTTCTCTTCTCATCGGGAACCCCCTCAAGCCTTTTCACAAGATCCGCGTTCTTTTCGTGATAGGAGGTATTGGACCCCACACTGGCATGGGCCCTGCTATTACTTACACCCATAGTGATTGCTT
>CAMVDF010000032.1 GCA_947166195.1 uncultured Lachnospiraceae bacterium | reverse complement strand
GGAGGATATCGTGAGATTTCTACGGGGGCTTGAAAATACGGATATCATAGTGTCCTATCCGGGAGTGAGCAGGATCGAATCAAAGAACGAGGATTTTATAAATCTCATCCGATACGGCTACAATAACAATGTGGAGGTCGTGGAGGATGTGCTTGATACGACGGACAAGATCATAAAGGTGGCCGTATACAGAAAGGGCAGCATAAGGGACCTCGGAGAAAGCAGGATCATACCCAGATATGAAAAGGTCTGCCATGCAGTCATGGCGGGAGAAGAGTGGGTGGACTTTGTGGATTTCAGGGTTGACAAAGGCAGGGCTCTCAAATCTGTCATGGATTTCTTTCATATAAAGAAGGAAGAGACCGTGGCTTTCGGGGATAACGGCAATGATGTGACCATGCTTGAAGAAGCAGGAATCAGTTACGCCGTGTCCAACGCTCCGAAAGAGGTGAAGGAAAGAGCGCTTCATATCTGTGAGGGTTATGAAAACCGGGGAGTCCTGAAAGAGCTGATAAAGATAGATTCTGAAATGTAAAAAAAAATTTATGTAAATTTTTTTCATTCATTATGTAAACAATAAGACAAAAGACGGCAAACTGTACAAAATAAAAACACACTTGATATTGTATCTGGAATTTTTTCCAAAACGCAATATCGTGTGTTTTTTTATTTGAATGGATTCAGACTGTATCATAAATGTTGACATAAAGCAAAAATAGCCGTCTTATGTAATCTTTTTTTTTAAAACACCTGTAATTATAATGCGAAATGTCGGGGTCACATGTTTCAGATGTGTTCAGTCTATGTGAACCTGTCTGAAGCATGTGAACTTGAAAAAAAATGATCCATTAAAAGGAGGAGAGAACAAACATGAGAAAAAAGGGTTTATTTGGAGCGATCGCGGTAGCAGCACTCAGCATTCTTTTCGGAGTACAGGCATTTGCAAATCCTGTAGATGATGCTGTAGCAGCAAGGCTGGCACTGGAAGGTACAGTAAACAGCGGTATCACTTCTGTTTACAACACAAAGGTAACCACTTCTTTGGCAGTAGAGGGCGCAGCATTAAACTGTGTTGACAAGGAAGCAAAGGCAGCTCAGGCGATCATAGATGCAAAAAATGCGGCAGATATCCTTGGATGCAAGCAGGGAGCAGCCGATGCGGCAGCAGGCAGGGCAGCAGCCCAGCAGGCAATACTTGCAAAAAAGATCAATGACTGTGCAGCAGCTCAGGCAGCAGTAGATGCAGCAGGTGCAGCAGCCGTAGCACAGAAGGAAGCCCTTCATCAGGCAGCAAATGCAAAAGCAGCTGAAGCAGCAGCCTTCAAGGCATCCGCAGATGCCGAACTTGCAGCACTTGCAGCAAATTATCAGGCAGCAAAGACTGCGCGTGAGGCTGAGTATGCAGGAACAGTAGCAGCCATCAATGCAGCATGCGGTGCAAAGATCGCAGCTTCTGATGCCGCATGTGCAGCTATCACAAAGCAGATCAATGATACTACAAAGGTTGTTCAGGCAAGCTACTATGCAAAGGCTACTGCTGATACCGTGGCAGCTTACAAGCCTGTCGGAGCAACAGATGAAGAGATCGCAGCAGCAGCAGCTCAGGCCGCAGCAGCAAAGGCAGCCGCAGATGCTGCAAACAAGGCTCTGGCAGACTGCAAGGCCGCATCAAGGGCAGCATGCAATGCAGCTTATGCAGCAGCTGACGGTGCCGTAAATGCACAGAAGGCAAACTTCAATGCGGCAGCAGGCGCAGCTTTGAAAGCAGCAGACGCTTACGGAAACGGCATTGTAAAGGCTGACAAGGCAAACAGGGCAGCTTCAAAGGCTGCATCCGATGCAAGAGTTGCCGGCATCTACTGTGACTCTGCAAAGAATATCGCTGCATTCAACAGCGCAGCAAGAGCAAAGACAAACAGCATCATCATCGGAAAGCAGAATGAGCTTTGCGGATATGTGAACGGTATCGCAGCAGGCTATGCAGCACAGGTTGCTCCCGCAGCAGCAAATGCAGCAGCAAAGGCTGCAGCAGCAGACGGAGCGGTTAATAATGCAGCAGCAGCAAGGGCAGCCCTCAATGCAGCTATCACTGCAGCAGCAGCAAAGGTTGCAGTTGCACAGGCAGCAGCAGCACAGGCAGTTGCAGCAGCTGTAGCAAAGTATGAGGCAGCAAGGACCTTCGCTTACTACTTCCTCATCGCAAATCCTTCAGCATGGCCCCGCATCTTCTGATATGAAAGTTCTTTGAAATGATGAGAGGACCGCACGAAAAACCGTGCGGTCCTTTATTTTTTTCTTTTGATATCGCAAAAAGTGTGATACAGTATAGGTTGTTTGATCAATATGAGGTTTCGGAGGAAAGATCATGATAATGGATAATCTGCAGAGCATACAGGAGAAAGCCCTGAAACAGATAGAGGAGGCCGGAGCCCTGGATGCGCTGAATGAAGTCAGGGTTGCCATCCTCGGAAAAAAGGGTGAGCTTACCAATGTCCTGAAAGGCATGAAGGATGTTGCAGCCGAAGAGCGGCCAAAGATCGGTGCGCTTGTAAATGAGGCAAGGGATCAGATCGAAAAGGCTCTGGAAGAGGCAAAGGAAAAGATGGAGGCTGCAGCTTTGAATGACAGGCTGAAAAGAGAAACCATCGATGTCACTCTTCCCGCAAAGAAAAATCCCATGGGACACAGGCATCCGAACACCATAGCCCTCGAGGAACTTGAAAGGATCTTCATAGGAATGGGCTATGAGGTCGTGGAAGGTCCCGAGGTGGAAAAGGATTATTATAACTTTGAAGCATTGAACATACCGGAGGGACATCCGGCAAAGGACGAGCAGGATACCTTTTATATCAGCGGAGACATTTTACTACGTACACAAACCTCGGGTACACAGGTACACGAGATGGAAAAAGGAAGGCTTCCCATCAAGATGATCAGTCCCGGAAGGGTTTTCAGGGCGGACGAGGTGGATGCCACCCACTCACCGTCATTTCATCAGGTAGAAGGACTGGTGGTAGACAAAAACATCTCTTTTTCTGATCTGAAAGGAACCCTGGTGGAATTTGCCCGAAAACTTTTCGGCGAGGATACAAAGGTCAAATTCAGACCCCATCATTTTCCCTTTACGGAGCCGTCTGCAGAGATGGATGTCAGCTGCTTCAAATGCAAGGGAAAGGGCTGCCGTTTCTGCAAGGGAGAGGGCTGGATAGAGATACTCGGCTGCGGTATGGTTCATCCCCATGTGCTTGAGATGAGCGGCATAGATCCGAAGGAGTATACGGGATTTGCTTTCGGAGTCGGTCTGGAGCGTATAGCATTGCTGAAATACGAGATCGATGATATGAGGCTTCTGTACGAAAACGACATCAGATTTTTAAATCAATTTTGAAATAAAAACAGTACTGCGGAAGCCGGACCAATACGAATAATGATAAACAACCGGCAAGGAAAAATATATAAAGGAGATTAAATATGGAAACACCATTGTCATGGATAAAGGCCTTTGTGCCGGATCTGAAATGCACGGATACCGAATTTGCCGACGCAATGACTCTTTCCGGAACAAAGGTTGAAGGATTCAGGCGTCTTGACAAAAATCTGGAAAAGATAGTCGCAGGAAAGATCCTGAAGATAGAAAAGCATCCCGATGCTGACAAGCTTATAGTCTGTCAGGTGGATGTTGGTGAAAAAGTCACCCAGATAGTCACCGGAGCTCCCAATGTGAAGGAGGGAGATCTGGTTCCCGTCGTTTTGGACGGTGGCAGGGTCGCAGGGGATCATGACGGAGGAAGTCCTGAAAACGGAGTAAAGATAAAGGCCGGAAAGCTTCGCGGAGTCGAATCAAACGGAATGATGTGTTCTATAGAAGAACTTGGTTCCTCCAGGGATATCTATCCCGAAGCACCCGAGTACGGGATCTACATCCTCCCGGGAGATGTGGCACCCGGAAGCGATGCCATAGAGTATATGGGTCTTGATGATACGGTGTTTGAATATGAGATAACCTCAAACAGGGTGGACTGCTACAGCATCATGGGTATTGCCAGAGAAGCTGCGGCAACCTTCGATCTTCCCTTTGTCTATCCAAAGGTAAAGGAAACCGGAAATGACGAAAAAGCCTCGGATTATATCAGCGTTGAGGTCAAAGACAAAGACCTTTGCACCAGATATGTGGCCAGAGTGGTAAAGGATGTAAAGATCGGTCCGTCACCGGACTGGATGAAAAAGAGGCTTCGTGCCTGCGGCATCAGACCCATAAACAATCTGGTGGATATCACAAATTATGTGATGCTCGAATACGGCCAGCCCATGCATGCCTTTGACTATTCGACCATAGCAGACAAAAAGATAGTAGTAAAAAGAGCAAAGGACGGCGAGACCTTCACAACCCTTGACGGAGTTGAAAGAAAGCTGGACAGCGATGTGCTCATGATCTGTGACGGACAGAAGGAAGTGGGTATTGCCGGTATCATGGGAGGTGAAAACTCCATGATCACCGAGGATGTGACCACCGTTTTGTTTGAAGCGGCTACCTTTAACGGTACCAATATCAGAAAGTCTGCAAGGAGAGTGGGACTGCGCACCGATGCCTCCGGTATCTTTGAAAAAGGACTTGATGCAAACAATGCTCTTGCTGCCATGGAAAGAGCCTGCTCTCTGGTGGAGGAGCTTGGCTGCGGAGTGGTCGTAGGCGGAATGGTGGATGTATATGATTCCCTGCCACAGCCCAAACGGATAAAATTTGAGCCTGACAGGATCAACAGATATCTTGGCACGGATATTTCAAAAGAGGATATGATCTCATACCTTAAAAGGGTAGAGGTTGAGTATGACAGTGCTTCAGAAGAACTCATCTGCCCGACCTTCAGACAGGATCTTGTCGGATTTGCTGATACTTCGGAAGAAGTGGCCAGATTTTTCGGATATGACAGGATACCTGTCACATTTCCCGATGATCCCGAATGTGTCGGAAGTCTTCCCTTCAAGCTCCGTGTCGAGGATCTGGCAAGAAATGTTGTTGAAAGCTTCGGATTTTCCCAGGGTTACTGCTATTCCTTTGAAAGCCCTGCGGTATTTGACAAACTGAGGCTTCCTTTGGATGCACCCGAAAGAAATGCCATAACCATATCAAATCCTCTGGGAGTTGATTTTTCCATAATGAGGACTTTGCCCTTAAACGGCATACTGACCTCGCTTTCGACAAATTTCAACAGGAAGAACAAAGATGTGAAGCTCTACGAGCTTGGAAATATCTATATACCCGAAAGCCTTCCTCTTGAAAAACTGCCGGATGAAAGAATGCAGCTGACACTTGGATTTTTCGGAGAGGGTGATTTCTACAGCCTCAAGGGAGTGATCGAGGAATTCCTTGTGAAGGCCGGAATGACAAAGAGACCTCACTATGATCCCGAAAGCGGCAGACCCTATCTGCATCCGGGCCGTCAGGCTGATATCGTCTACGACAATGAAAAGATAGGATATATGGGACAGATCCACCCTCTGACCTGCAAGGCCTATGACATGGCAAAGGCTGAGGTGTATGTGGCAGTGCTTGATATGCCAAAGATAACGGAAAAGGCCGATTTTGACAGAAAATATTCGGGTATCGCAAAATTCCCCGCAGTATCAAGAGACATTTCCATTCTTGTTCCAAAGGAGGTTCTTGAAGGCTCCATCGAGGACATGATCATCCAGAGAGGCGGAAAGATACTTGAAAGCTGCAGCCTGTTTGATATCTACGAGGGAGACCAGATACTCTCATCACACAAGTCCATGGCCTTTAACATCGTATTCAGAAATAAAGAAAAGACATTGTCTGATGATGAAGTAAATGCGGCAATGAAAAAGATATTAAACGGCCTTTCTTCCATGGGAATCGAGCTTCGTTCATAATGGAAAAGGCTGTACTAAAAAGCGATTATTATTATGACCTGCCGCCTGAACTTATCGCCCAGGATCCCCTTGAAAAAAGGGATGATTCAAGGCTTCTGGTCCTTGACAGGACATCGGGCAAAAGAGATCACAGGCATTTTTCGGATATCACGGAGTATCTGAAAAAAGGAGACTGTCTTGTATTAAATGACACAAAGGTCATACCGGCAAGGCTTCTTGGAACAAAGGAGGAAACAGGCGCAGCCGTTGAGATCCTGCTCTTGAATAATAAGGGAGGAGATATCTGGGAAGCCCTTGTAAAGCCCGGAAAAAAGCTGAAGGAAGGGTCTTTTGTAACCTTCGGAGACGGAAGGCTTAAGGCGTCGATAGAAAAGGTGCTTCCCGACGGAAACAGGCTGGTACGGTTTTATTATACGGGAATATGGGAGGAGATCCTCGATGAGCTGGGTACTATGCCGCTGCCTCCGTACATCACTCATGCTCTGAAGGACAAAAGCAGATACCAGACCGTATATGCAAGATATGAAGGTTCGGCTGCGGCTCCGACGGCGGGACTGCATTTTACAAAGGAATTGCTGGGACGGATAGAAGAGTCGGGTGTAAGGACAGCCTTTGTTACCCTTCATGTGGGTCTTGGCACCTTCAGGCCGGTGAAGGCCGAAAATATCCTTGATCACCATATGCATTCCGAGTGGTACAGTGTATCGGAGGAAACAGCAGACATCATAAACAGTACAAAACAGGAAAATGGCAGGGTGATCTGCGTCGGTACCACAAGCTGCAGGACTGTGGAATCCGCAGCTGATGGAAAAGGCTTTGTGAAAGCGGGATCGGGTGATACGGATATCTTTATCTATCCCGGATATACCTTCAAGGTCACGGATGCTCTCATCACAAATTTCCATCTGCCGGAGAGCACACTTTTGATGCTGGTGTCTGCTCTTGCAGGCAGGGAAACAATACTTGATGCCTACAGGGAAGCGATCGATCAAAGATACCGTTTTTTCTCCTTCGGTGATGCAATGTTCATCATTTGACGGACCGGGGAGACTGAAACCTGAACGGAGTAATATATGAAGATAGGTGTGATCGGCCTGGGACTCATCGGAGGGTCACTTGCCATTTCGATCAAAAATGCATACCCCGACAGTTTCGTTGTCGGACTGAACAGGTCAGAGGATTCATTGAAAAAGGCCCTTGAAAAGGGCGCAATAGATAAGGGAGTGTCAAAGATCACCGAAGATTTCAGGGACTGTGATCTCATTTTTTTGTGCACTCCCGTTGAGACAAATATCTCATTTCTCGAAGAACTCCGTCCGTACACCGGGAAAAACACTATATTGTCAGATGTGGGATCCGTGAAATCAAACATTCATGAAGCTGTTGACAGGATACTTTCTGATGCGGTATTCATAGGCGGACATCCCATGGCGGGAAAGGAAAAGGTCAGGTTTGACAACGCTTCGGGAGAACTCTTAAAGGATGCCTATTACTATCTGACACCTTCTGCAAATGCGGGAGAAGAGCAGATAGGGATCCTGCGGGATCTGGTTATAAAGATCGGTGCAAAGCCCGTTATAGTCGAGCCTGCACTTCACGATCTCATAGTCGCTGCCATCTCGCATGTGCCCCATATGGCTGCATATGCACTGGTGAAGCTTGTGAAGGATTCTGATACGGATGAGGAGTATATGCGCTTTACCGCGGCAGGAGGCTTCAAGGACATCACGAGGGTCGCATCCTCCGATCCCACCATGTGGCAGCAGATCTGTCTTGAAAACAGAGAAAACATCACGGGACTTATGAAGCAGTACATAAAGGAACTTGAAAGCATAACAGACCTCATCGAAAAGGGTGACGGCAGCGCACTTTTTGATTATTTTGACGGGTCAAAGAAATACAGAGATTCCATCATAGGTTAAGATATGTCGTCGGAAAACAGACCGCTTTCGGGTACGGTGACCGTACCGGGTGACAAATCCATATCACACAGGGCAGTGATGCTTGGCAGCATTTCGGAGGGAAGGACTGTTGCAAGGGATTTCCTTTTCAGCGAGGACTGCCTTTCCACCATTTCCTGTTTCCGCGACATGGGCGTTGATATAACCATCGACGGAAAGGACGTCATTATCGATGGTGTGGGTCTTACGGGTCTCAAAAAGCCCCAAAAGGAGCTCTACACCGGAAATTCCGGAACCACAACAAGGATCATATCGGGTATTCTTGCGGGTCAGGACTTTGATACGCTCCTAAACGGTGACGATTCCATTCAGAAGCGTCCCATGAAAAGAGTAATTGAGCCGCTTTCTTTGATGGGAGCAGATATCAGGTCAATAAAAGATAACGGCTGCGCGCCGCTTTCGATACACGGCAGAAATCTTTCGGGCATCAGCTATCATATGCCCGTCGCCTCGGCCCAGGTCAAATCGGCCATTCTTCTGGCCGGCCTTTTTGCCAAAGGAGATACCACGGTCATCGAGGATGTACCTTCAAGAAATCATACTGAACTGATGTTAAAAGGCTTTGGAGCCGATATCGAAACAAAGGGGCTTGTGACCACCCTCCATCCGGGGAAAGAGCTTGCGGGACAGGAGATCACCGTTCCGGGAGACATCTCCTCGGCAGCATATTTCATCGGAGCCGCCCTCATTACACCCGGTTCCGACATAACCGTGAAAAATGTGGGGCTGAACCCCACCCGTGACGGTATAATAAGAGCATTTCTGGCTATGGGAGCGGACATCACTTTAATGAACGAACATGAAACGGCAGGAGAGAAGGTGGCTGACATCAGAGTCCGTTATTCCTGTTTGGAGGGTACCGTGATCGAAGGAGATATCATACCTGCCCTCATAGACGAGATACCCCTCATAGCGGTGGTAGCCGCGGTAAGTAAGGGTCAGACGATAATAAAGGATGCATCAGAACTCCGGGTCAAGGAATCGGACAGGATAGAGCTTGTAAGCGAAGGCCTGAAAAATATGGGAGCCGATATCGTTCCCAAAGATGACGGCTTTGTAATAAACGGCGTGGAAAAACTTCACGGAGCCGATATCAGAACACAAAAAGACCACCGGATAGCCATGAGCTTTTCTGTGGCAGCTCTTGTTTCCGATGGTCCCGTAGTCACAGATGATCCGGAGTGTGTGAAAATATCCTATCCCGGATTCTTTGAAGATCTGAACAGACTCAGGTCCTGATCATTTTGCATCTTCGCCAAACTCCTGGTAGGTCTCGTAAACCCTGATCCTTGACCAGTCGCTTTCAGGCATTCCTACAAATATGCCTCCGTAGATGCCGCCGCCTTCCTGGGCGCTGACACGGACGATCTCGATGAAGGCGTGTATGGTATCCCCTGTCCATATGGTTATATCAGCCTCATAGATGGCACCGCTTTCAAGCTCCACATCACTGATGAAGCCGATCCCTGCCTTTGAAACATCGAGAACATCCACGGTGATCGGAGTCTTTTCCTTCTGATCGAGCCTGTTGATGTTTATCCTGATGGATAGATCGTTCCTCTTTTCTTTTCTTCTCTCTATTGTAGCCATTTCATACCCCCTTTTTCCAAATTACAGATACAACCATCTTACAATACACCAGGATTAACTGCAAGAAGCTTAAAACACATCTGAGATGTTCCCATATACACAGGCCAGCGCACTAAGTTGTTTCTACTTGTAAAAAGCCATATATTTTAGTAAAATTATGGTATTGCCGGTCGGGGGGATCAGCACCGGCAAAATAACTCTTATATTGGAGGAAGGTATGAAGATTTACACCACAGACAAGATCAGGAACGTGGCTCTTTTGGGACACGGAGGAGCAGGCAAGACAACCCTTGCCGAGGCCATGGCAAAGGTGGCGGGACTTACGACCAGGATGGGAAAGATCGATGACGGATCCACCATCAGCGACTATTCAAAGGAAGAGCAAAAGAGGAAGTTCTCAATCAGTACTTCGGTGATCCCTATAGAGTGGGATGACTGCAAGATAAATATTCTTGATGCACCCGGATATTTCGATTTCGTCGGCGAGGTGGAGGAGGCTTTGAGCGCAGCAGCCTCTGCCATCATCGTCATCAACGGCAAAGCAGGCGTAGAGCCCGGAACAAAGAGGGCATGGGAGCTTTGCGAAAAATACAACATTCCCAGAAGCTTTTATGTGTCAAATATGGACATCGACAATGCATCCTTCAAGAATGTGCTTGAGGAGCTGACCGAACTTTACGGCAAAAAGATAGCTCCCTTCCATTTCCCTATCAGGGAAAATGAGAAATTCGTGGGATATGTGAATGTTGTTGCCGAAAAGGGTTACCGCTGGAATGACAAGGGAGAGGCCGTTGAATGCGATATCCCCGATTATTCAAAGGACAACCTGCAGCTTTACAGGGATTCCCTGATGGAGGCTGTGGCTGAGACATCTGATGAGTTCATGGACAGGTATTTCGGAGGCGACACCTTCTCCGATGCGGAGATCAGGGCCGCGTTAAAGATATCCGTATGCGACGGAACCATAGTTCCCATTTCAGTAGGATCCAGCATTCAGGAAAAGGGCGTTTATACACTGCTTGATGACATAGTCAAATATCTTCCTTCTCCTCAGGGCAGGAAGTTTGCAGGTATCAATACAAAGACTTCCGAAGTGTTTGAGGCGGATTACGATTTCTCAAAGGCAAAGAGCGCCTTTGTTTTCAAGACCATCATCGATCCCTTCATCGGGAAGTACTCGCTCATCAAGGTTGCATCAGGTGTCATCAAAGCCGGTGATGTACTATACAACGACACTGCCGATGCCGAGGTCAAGGTATCAAAGCTCTATACCATGTGCGGTTCCAAAGCAACCGAGATAGCAGAGCTTCACGCAGGAGATATAGGAGCCCTTTCAAAGCTTGAAAAGACCAGGACGGGAGATACGCTTTCGACCAAGGCTACGACGGTACACTATCCGATGCTCCAGATCCCGACTCCGTATACCGCCATGAGGTACAGGCCTGTTAATAAGGGAGATATCGACAAGATATCACAGGCTCTTGCAAAGATGACAGCAGAGGATCTGACACTCAAAAATATCAACGACAGCGAGAACAGGCAGACCCTTCTCGTCGGTATGGGCGACCAGCATCTTGAGATAGTAACGAGCAAGCTTGCAGCAGACTACAAGGTGGAGATCACACTTTCAGAGCCCAAGGTTGCCTACAGGGAGACCATCATCGGAACCAGCGATGTGGAAGGAAAATACAAAAAGCAGACCGGCGGTCATGGACAGTACGGCCATGTAAAGATGAAGTTTTCTCCTTCCGGAGATATGAGCAAGGCATACGAATTTGCAGAGGAGGTCGTCGGAGGAGCGGTTCCCAAGAACTTCTTCCCTGCTGTTGAAAAGGGTCTGGCAGATTCAGTTATCAGAGGACCTCTTGCAGCATATCCTGTTGTAGGCGTCAAGGCCACACTTTATGACGGATCCTACCATCCGGTGGATTCTTCAGAGCAGAGCTTCAAAATGGCAACCAGGATGGCCTTCAAGGACGGTTTCCTCAAGGCTACACCCGTTCTCCTTGAGCCTATCATGACTTTGAAGGTGACAGTTCCGGACAAGTATACCGGAGATGTCATGGGTGATCTCAACAAGCGCCGCGCAAGGGTCATGGGCATGAATCCTACGGGCAACGGCAAGCAGGCAGTCGAGGCCGAGATCCCTGAGGCAAGCCTTTTCGGATACAATACTGACCTTCGTTCGATGACCGGAGGTACAGGCGATTATATGTACGAGTTCAACAGATATGAGCAGGCACCGTTTGATGTTCAGCAGAAGGAGATCGAAGCAAGGAAGGATAAGCTTGTAGATATCAGTGAAGAAGATTAAAGACCTGTTGAAATATGAGTATTTATGGGGGTATGCAGCCGCGGTTCTTTGCGGCTGCATATTCGTGTTGATATCGGCCAGCTGGACAAGTCCGCTCTTTACCTTTGAATACGGCTACGACAGCTCCTGGTACATCTTTATGGGCAGGGCCATCCGCGAGGGCTTCGTCCCCTACAGGGATTTCTTTGACCTCAAGGGTCCCGTGTTTTTTTTCATCGAAGCCATAGGCCAGATAATAAAAACGGGCCGCACCGGTATCTTTGTGCTGGAGCTTTTAGCTTCTGCGGTCTCGTCAGTAGCCGTCATAAAGATCTGCAGGCTTTACCTTTCATGGAAAAAATCCTTTGTCATACTTTTCCTTTATTATCTTGCCTATGTTTCCCTGCTCTGGGGCGGCAACACCTGTGAAGAGATGCTGCTTCCCTTCAGCCTCATTTCCCTGTATCTGACACTGAAATACCTGAAGAACGGTGAGCCTGAAAAGGGATATGATCTGACAGCGGCATTTCTTGGTGTATCCTTTGCCGTGATGCTCCTTTCAAAACCCACACTGGCATCAATGGTGGTTTCCTGTATCCTTGTGCTGATCACAGATCTTATCAAAAAAAAGAGATATGATATTATTCTACGAGCATCTTTATATTTCCTTGCAGGTACCTTGTTGATCATATTGCCTGTCTGTGCTTATTTCCTGTTCAACAGGGCTTTTGGTGAATTCATCTACAGCGCCTTCATTTTTGCATTTAAGCGCTCAACGGATTATTATGAGAAATTTTCCGTGGAGTGGGAGGCAAATCTGTGCTTTTGCTATGTGGGATTTATCACGGCTCTGATCTCCGAAAGATATGATGATGAAAAAGACGGCAGGAGACTGCTTTTGCTCATATCATCAATAGTCACTTATCTGGCACTTCACCTGGGGACACCCTATACCTATTATTTCATAACCGAACTCCCTGTCTGGGTCCTGACTCTTGTGCAGACGGGCGTCATGGTCAGGGGAGTTCTTGAAAAAGGGGAAAAGCGCAGGTTTTACACCTTTCTTTTGATCTTTGCCCTGGAACTGTTCGTATGCTACAGGTCGGGGAGGCCTGCCGGAGACAAACTCATAGAGAACCTGAATTTTGTCAAAAATCCGGACAGTACTTATTATGACGGATGTATTGAAGCGTTTGAGGAGATACCCTTTTACGAAAGAGACGAGGTTTACAACCTGGAATCGGGGATGATCTACTACGATATCACGGGTGAGATCCCCAAAAACAAGTACTCCGTAAACCTCCCGTATTTCATGGCGCTGGATCCGGATATAAAGAAAAATGTTCTGGATTACCTTGACGAGAAAAAACCCAAATGGATCATATCCGAACATATGCAGGATTTTGACGATGAAGACACCAGGGAATATGTCTTCGGACATTATATCCTCTACCTTGAGACCGATGCCCTTGAGATCTATCGCAGGGTTGAGTATTAATACCTGTTTATGATAAAATGAAGTGTTTTAAGGATCGCAATGCCGGTGCGGCCGGGAAAAGATCCTTGAGATCAATTTATTATAAGGAGAAATGAAAAAATGTCTAAACCGTACAATCATCAGGAGATCGAACAGAAGTGGACAAAAAACTGGCAGGAAAAGCCTGTAAATGTGGACGATGGCAAAAAGCCAAAGTACTACTGCCTTGACATGTTCCCTTATCCTTCGGGAAACGGACTGCATGTGGGACACTGGAGGGGATATGTCATATCCGACGTATGGAGCCGCTACAAGCTGATGAACGGTTATTATCTGATACATCCCATGGGCTGGGATGCCTTTGGACTTCCCGCAGAGAACTATGCCATCAAGATGGGTATCCATCCGGCGATCTCAACGGCAGAGAATGTGAAAAATATAAAGAGACAGATAAACCAGATAGCTGCCATCTATGACTGGGACATGGAGGTCAATACCACGGATCCGAAGTTCTACAAGTGGACACAGTGGATCTTTGTGCAGATGTTCAAAAAGGGTCTGGCCTATGAAAAGGAGATGCCCATCAACTGGTGTCCTTCGTGCAAGACCGGACTTGCAAACGAGGAGGTCGTGGACGGCAAATGTGAAAGATGTCACAGTGAGGTCACAAAAAAGAACCTCAAGCAGTGGATGTTAAAGATCACGGAATACGGAGACAGGCTCCTCGATGATCTGGACAGGCTTGACTGGCCCGAAAAGGTCAAAAAGATGCAGACCGAGTGGATTGGCCGCTCCTATGGCGCCGAGGTGGATTTCCCGGTTGACGGAAGAGATGAAAAGATCACCGTATATACCACAAGGCCCGATACACTCTACGGTGCGACCTTCATGGTGCTTGCACCCGAGCATCCCCTTGCTTCATCACTTGCAACGGATGAAACAAGAGCGGCGGTTGAAAAGTATATTTCGGATGCAGCCAACAAATCAAATGTGGACAGGCTTCAAAACAAGGAAAAGACCGGTGTGTTCACGGGAACCTATGCCGTAAATCCGTTGAATAATGCAAAGATCCCTATCTGGCTTTCGGATTATGTCCTTGCAGATTACGGTACGGGAGCCATCATGTGCGTTCCTGCCCATGACGACAGGGACTTTGAGTTTGCAAAGAAGTTTGATATTCCCATCATCCAGGTCATAGCAAAGGATGGAAAAGAGATAGAAAACATGGAGGAGGCCTATACCGAGGCTGCCGGCACCATGATCAATTCGGGTGACTGGAACGGCATGGAAAGTGCGGTACTCAAAAAAGAGGCTCCACATATCGTCGAAAAGATGGGAATCGGACGTGCGAAAAAGAACTTCAAGCTCCGTGACTGGGTATTTTCAAGACAGCGTTACTGGGGTGAGCCGATACCTATCGTACACTGTCCGGATTGCGGCAACGTACCGGTGCCTGAGGAGGAGCTGCCTCTGACACTGCCCGATGTTGAAAAATACGAGCCTACAGGCACCGGTGAGTCGCCCCTTGCAGCCATCGATTCCTGGGTAAACTGCAAGTGCCCGAAGTGCGGCAAAGATGCAAAGAGAGAGACCAATACCATGCCCCAGTGGGCAGGATCATCCTGGTATTTCCTGCGCTATGTGGATAATAAAAACGACAACGAGCTTGTCAACAGGGAAAAGGCTGACAAGTATCTTCCTGTTGATATGTATATCGGCGGTGTGGAGCATGCCGTGCTTCACCTTCTCTATTCAAGGTTCTACACAAAATTCCTGCACGATATAGGAGTGGTGGATTTTGACGAGCCCTTCACAAAGCTTTTTAACCAGGGTATGGTTACCGGAAAGAACGGAGTGAAGATGAGCAAATCCATGGGAAATGTGATCTCACCCGACGATCTGGTGCGTGACTATGGCTGTGATTCATTAAGGCTCTATGAACTTTTTGTGGGACCGCCCGAGCTTGATTCGGAATGGGATGACAGGGGTATCGACGGAGTATACAGATTCCTTTCAAAGTTCTGGAATATGGTACAGGGAAATCTTGATAAGTTTATCGAACCTACACCGGAGCTTACAAGGATCCGCCATCAGCTCATCCATACCATAACCACAAGACTTGATGCGTTTTCACTCAATACCGTTGTTTCAGGCTTCATGGAGTTCAACAACAAGCTCGGCGAGCTTTCAAGAAACGGCGGGGTTGACAGGGAGACCATAGAAACCTATACGATCCTTCTGGCTCCCTTTGCACCTCATATCGCAGAGGAACTCTGGAAGGATCTGGGTCATGAGGATTCCGTCTTTGCCCAGAAATGGCCGGAGGCTGACAAAGAGGCCATGAAGGAGGATACAAAGGAGATAGCAGTCCAGGTAAACGGAAAGCTCAAGGCTACGGTAAATATTTCGGTGAATGCTTCAAAAGAGGAAGCGATAGAAGCCGGAAAGAAGGCTGTTGAAGGAAAGATCACAGGTCAGATGATAAAAGAAATATATGTACCCGGAAAGATAATCAATCTGGTTTGTAAATAAGGAGGTGTCAAAAATGGATGTATTGGAGTGTATCAAAGGCAGAAGAAGTGTCAGGAGGTTTACCGCTGAAAAGGTTGCTCAGGCTGATATCGAAAAGCTTGTTGATCTGGCAAGGTTTTCACCCACCTGGAAAAATTCCCAGTCTGTCAGGTATATCGCAGTGACAGATGAAGCGTTGAAATCAAAGATCGCCGATGAGGCAGTAATGGGCTTTGAGGGCAACAAAAATATCATAAACGGTGCGCCGGTCCTCATCGTTGAGACCACCGTTGACAAGAGAGCAGGCTATGAAAGGGACGGATCTTTTTCCACCTCAAAGGAAAATCACTGGCAGTCCTTTGATGCGGGGATCTGCGCAGCGACCTTCTGTCTGGCAGCTCATGAGGCAGGACTCGGAACTGTCATCATGGGAATCTATGACGAGAAAAAGGTGATCGAGATTCTCGGTGTTCCCGAGGGACAGTCGGTATCATCACTCATAGCTTTGGGACATCCCGCAGAGGAGCCCCAGGCGCCCAAGCGCAAGGAAGTAGCTGATCTGCTTACGGTCAAATGATCAGATAAATGATTTATGGCTGGTTGCAGGTGCTGTTTTTCTCGTTAGTTTTTTCGCTCGTTGGGACGGTTCTTTTGTCTTTTTCTTAAGAATATTGTTTGGACAGGTTGCAGGTTGTTGTTTTTCGACGTTCTTTTTCGAGCCGTACTGATACTTGAAAGTGCTAAAAAACAGGGGCGCGAGTACATGGATGTACTCGCGAGGTCGAGTTGAGCTTGGAGCGAATGGAGACC
>CAMVDF010000031.1 GCA_947166195.1 uncultured Lachnospiraceae bacterium | reverse complement strand
TCAAAAAGACGTTTATAAATTTCAACAAGGTGTTCTGTATTTTTTCCCTGACAGTTTAGTGTTCCACCCGCATACGAAAGGCCCCCACCGTGCTGATGTAACAATAAAATACAACAATATAGCCGATGTAAAGCCGTCGATCCTGAACTCGATCATAGTCAACACCAGGGACGAAAAAAGCCACCGTTTTGCCGTCGAAAACAAGCATCAATGGGTTTCCGACATCAAAGCCCGGATCGGGTGAAAAAATCAATCAGAGAACCGTCCCCTGATTGACTTTGATCTTTTGCGAAGCTGCGGAATTGTTCCTTTTTCCTGTCTTGTGCTCTGACGGTACTCCTTTTTTTTCTTCAAGATCGGATAGCTTCACGTTCTTTACCCTGTCATTTTTCGTTTTACTTTCGGCCAAAGGTGTGCTCACTGCTTCATCTGTCTTTCCCCCAAGGCCACTGATAGCCGTCATCTTGTCAAATGAGCCGGACAGTTCGCGAAGCATCTGCCTCTGCTCTGCCACAAACTGCTGATTTCCCTTTGACATTTCCAGCCGCTTTGCACCAAAATCGCGGTTTGCCACAAACCATCCTGTATGAGACTTCTCATACTCCTTTGAAGTCCTGTCTATCTCATTCAATGCCCTCTCCACTGCGGTTATATTGACATTTTCCGGATCCAGGCTGCCGGCCGCCTTCAGTGCATCGTGCATTGCAATATATTCATCTGAATTCACATGTCCTGCTCTTGACATGCTCTCAAGCTCAGCAAGCCTTTTTCCTGCAGTTTCTGCCAGCTTTCTCACAGACTGAACGAGGATGTCTGCCCTTTCATCCGTCTGAAGCCCTTCCTCTGTTGAAGCAGGCGTTTTGCCGACCGCCCCGGCATCTTTCATCTTTTCTTCCCTGAGACGCTTTGATTCCTTCAGCAGCTTGTCACTGATGTTTACCGAATTGAAATAGATAAACGCCCTTTTTTTGAAATCCATGGTCTCGCCAAGGGTTTTGGTCGTACCTTTCAGATCCTTCAGCGGAGTATGGGGAGGGAGGCCGAAGGTCTGAAGTATCGTGTCAGTAAACATTCGGCCGGTCCTTCCGTTGGTGTCAGCAAATACGTGCTCAGACACGATCATGGCGTCAGCAAAGGAAGCCAGTTCGATCGCTCTGGTCTTTCGAAGCGCAGGGTCCGTGATCAGTTTTATCTCGTTCATATATCCTGCGACCATATCCAGCGTCTTGTACAGTATCCCCGGTGCCCTTGAGGCGCTGACTCCGTTTATATCTCCTGCATGGATTCCCGTACCGCGCAGTTTCCCTGCCAGAGGCTCTCCGGGACGGTTTGCGATATTCAGTTCGGATAATGTTCTGAAAAGATCTGCCGCAGTTATCTCAGGCTTGTTCGCAAGTTCCATGGAATGTATCCTTGATATCTCCGCTGCAGTATTCAGCCCGAAGGAACCCACTTTATACGCCTCGATCCTGCCATCGATGATCTTTATCCGGCGCCCCTTCTCTCTTTCAGAAAGTTCAGGATCATTTCTGATATCTTCCTTTTCTTTTTCCATCTTAGCAACGTCCCTGGACATTGTAGTGGAATTTCCGGTCCGGAGCGTATACAGTATCTTGACACTGTCCTTTTCGGGATTATAGGTTCCTATATTCTCTATGCCCTTCATGGGAGCATCCGAAAACTTAAAGTTTTTGACTGAAGCCTCATATGACTCCTCCCTGTCCTGGACATGCGCGGGCACGGGCGTAGTATCCTCAGGACCTGACGTCATGGCAAGGTATTCGGGATTGCCGAATCCCGGGATCAGATACAGCGCAAATTCCATGAAGCATGAGCTTTCCCTGTCCACCTTTGGCACCGCCTTTTTTGCGATGTCGTCAAGATAGCCTGTCATGAATTCCGAAGCATTTATACTCCCGCCGGATTCAAAAACCTCCCGGCATTTTTTTCCAAGTTTCGTTTTTGCTTTTTCGTATTCTTCGATCAGAGGATCGTAAAACTTTGAAGCAGCTTCCCTGTCCCTGTTTCTGTCCCGCACCTCTTTCAGTCTGGCCAAATGACTGTCTATGGAGCCTGAAAGCATCTCTTCGATTATCTTCTCATCTTCTTTACTTATTCTGTGTCCCTGTGCATTTACAAGCGGCATATCATCACCTTATCTCTTTTTTTGGTGGAGAATGTATCGTGTTCCCTTATATATAATATACAACGAAAGACCCAAAATGAGTCTGATTTTTTTATCAATCAGAGAACCGTCCCCTGATTGGCTCCGTCCCCTGATTGACATTCAGTGAGGAATCTGGAGGGCAGTCGTTTTTTGCCGGAGTTTTCGCGGACGTACAGGATGTAGAGTTTTTCTTTGGCGCGGGTCATGGCGACATAGAAAAGGCGTCGCTCCTCTTCTGTTTCGGGCTGCATCACGGCCCTGCCGTAGGGAACAGAGCCCTCGTTCACATCCGGGATGAATACCACCGGAAATTCCAGCCCCTTTGAGGCATGCATCGTCAGTATCTTCACGCCGGCATCTGCCGTCGTTTTTTTTGCATCCTCCTTTGCATCTGAAAGCCACTCATCGATACTCCTGTATGGTCTTGCGCGCATCAGGATCTCCTCAGCCGTCTTTTTTTCCGATGACCACAGTTCCCCGTTTCCGTTTGCCCTGTGCTTCAGATGTTCCAGATACCCCATGGCATTGAAGAGATAGTGGATCGCAGCGAAGGGCTTCAGCTTTTTCATCACGGATCTGTCATATTCAAGTTTTTTTACCGCTCCAAAAATATCCGGATCATCCCTGTAATATTCCAGAAGTCTTTTCATATCTATCCTTCCATCCCCCAGTGCGCCTCTGTATATATGCCTTTCAGGTATGTTCATGATGTTCAGGAAAACACTCCTGCTGTCATCTCCGAATGCAAATCTCATATAATCAAAGATCTCCTTTCCCACACCCCTTTGATAAATACCAAAGACGCTCTTTCCCGTGGTGCAGGGTATGCCGCTTTTTCTCAGGGCTCCTGCATATATTTCAAGTGTAGTATTTGTCCGGAGGAGTACGGCCATATCCTCATAACGAAAGTAAGGCAGCAGACTTTTGATCCTTCCTTCGATGAATCCGATCTCCTCTGCCATATCCTTAAAGGGCAGGATCATAAACTCTCCCTCCCTGCCCCCAAAAGCTCTGATATCCTTATAAATCCGGTCGCTGTTGTTTGAAATAAGCCTTCCCGCAGCACTTACTATACATTCCGGAGATCTGTGATTTACGGCAAGAGTGTATTGGCGAACGCCTTCAAATTCGTTGATAAACCTTTTCATGATCCCGGGTGTGGATCCCCGGAAGCCGTAGATCGCCTGGTCATCATCCCCCACCGCAAACAGATTCATATTTTTTTGCGACAGGAGGCGCATGACCTCGTACTGCACCTCGTTGATATCCTGGAACTCGTCTATCTGGATGTATTTATATCTGTCCTGCCAGCTCTTTAACACTCCTGGACGGTTTTTAAAGAGATCCCGGCATCTGAGGAGCATGTCATCAAAATCAAGGAGTCTTGAAGACTCCAGCTTTCTTTTGTAGCTTTCCATGATAAGTTCAAGTTCATCATCTGAAAGCTCGGTATCGTTTTTTATCATGCCGGTATTTTTGTACTTACTGATAACGGGGATCAGGTCGGATATCAGCTGGCGCCTGTCATTTGCGTCACAGCCTGACCTTTTGATGATATCGTTCAGGATCTGAACACGTGTTTCGTTTTTCAGGATATTTCTTGAATCAAAGTCAAACGAATGTTTTAAGATCAAAAAGAAGATCGAATGAAATGTACCGAAGGTGAGATATGATGCCCTGTCAGGCAAAAGCTTTCCGGTCCGCCGCTTCATTTCCTCTGCCGCGGCGTTTGTGAAGGTGATGGTTAGTATCCCGCCGGGATCCACGCCCCTTTCACTGACCAGATATCTGATCCTTTCGGTGATGACTGTTGTTTTGCCGGAGCCGGGCCCGGCCGTCACCAGTGCCGGACCCGTGTCATGCCGTATGGCGGCAAACTGCTCCGTTGATAGTCTTTTATCCATCAAGCATTTCTATCCCCTTTTGTATCCTTTTCAGGGATTCATCCTTTCCCAAAAGTTCCATGAGTTCCGTTGCACCTCCCGGAGTGGACTGCTTTCCGGATACAGCGCATCTGACCGGCCAGAGAACAAACCCGTTCTTGTAACCGTTTTCCTCCGCAAATTTCGTAAACAGCGCAAAGAGGGCATCATTTGAATAATCGTCCTGTCCCTCAAGGATCGGAAGCAGTTTTTTGAGTACCTCAAGAGAAGAGGCGGCATCAGTCTTCATCTTTTTGTGGGTATACATAGCCGTGTCATAATCCGGCAGTTCCTCCAGAAAGTCAATGTGATCCTTTATATCACAGAAGGTCTCTATCCTTGTATGAAGGAGCTTTGCAACCTTTGAAAGATCCATATCCCGCTTTATGACATCTTTTATATACGGCATGGCCTTTTCACAAAAAGCCTCAAAATCCATGGCCTTGATGTACTCGCCGTTCATCCAGCGCAGTTTTCCATAATCAAAGACTGCCGGGGATTTGCTCATGGCACGGTAATCAAATTTCCTGATAAGATCCTCCTTTGACATGATCTCCTCATTATCCGAAGGGGACCATCCCAAAAGAGCCACAAAGTTTACTATGGCTTCAGGCAGAAAGCCCTGGTCGAGAAGGTCCTCAAAGGAGGAATGGCCCGATCTTTTTGAAAGCTTTTTGTGCTCCTCATCCGTGATCAGCGGGCAGTGGACATATACCGGAACCTCCCAGCCAAAGGCCTCATAGAGGCGGTTGTATTTGGGAGAACTTGAAAGATACTCGTTTCCGCGGACAACATGAGTGATACCCATGAGATGATCGTCCACCACATTGGCAAAATTGTAGGTGGGAAAGCCGTCGGATTTGATGAGGATCATATCGTCAAGCTCTGCATTGTCCACACTGATATCCCCGTAGATCTCATCATGAAAGACGGTGGTACCTTCCGTGGGGTTGTTCTGTCTGATGACAAAGGGCTTCCCGCTTTTCAGATTTTCCTCAACCTCCTCCTTTGAAAGAGAAAGACAATGCTTGTCATATACGGTATATTCCTTTCCTTCATCATCGCTGCCGCTCTTCAATGATGCAAGTCTTTCCTGTGTGCAAAAGCAGTAGTAGGCCTCTCCTTTTTCAACAAGCTCCTTTGCATATTTCATATAAAGGCCGTCACGCACCCTTTCCGACTGGACATAGGGTCCGTACTGACCACCCTTTTCAGCTCCCTCATCATACTCAAGCCCTGCTTTTTCAAGTGTTCTTTTGATGATATCTACTGCGCCTTCCACCTCTCTTTCCTGATCGGTGTCCTCAATGCGCAGGATATAATCACCGCCCTCGTGACGGGCGATCAGGTAGGCATACAGCGCAGTCCTCAGATTCCCGACATGCATCCTTCCTGTGGGCGACGGTGCAAATCTTGTTCTTACTTTTGTCATATTTTCTCCTTTATATGGTTTTATTATCTTTTTCTCCTGCGCCACCAAAGCACAACTCCCGCCAGGAAGATGACAAGTGGCACAAGTATTGTGAATATCAGACTATATAATATCACAAAAGCAGCGGGAATGGTAACATACTCCGTCCCGTAGCTTTTCACCGGGATCACGGGACCCGCCGTTACCGTAGCCATATCCTTTGCCGCATCGCTTATCATGGTTATATTGGCATCACCCACAGCCCTTGAGGCATCATCGGTAAAGGCCATGGCACTTGAAAACAGGGCTATCTTTGTATCTCCCTTTGTGATATAGGCTCCGACGGTAAAGGGTCCCTCGATGTCTCCATCGGCCTTTTCAAGGCTGTCACCCTTCTTCAGATTGTTTTTCATGTAGGAATCCTGGGTTGTCCTCAGGATATCATTCACCTGCAGGGTCTCGTCACTGCTGTCCTCATCAACCGTTATCGCCTGTGAATATGGCATGAAGACGTATCTGTTCTGAAGCTTCACGGTTTTGGATGCCGGTGTGTCGTACACCTCAGGAAGGAGATACAACGGATTGTCCCCGTAATAATGACCTTTATCAGTATCCTCCACAAGTCCGCTGCTTATGGTCACTCTGTAATCCTTCAGCATACTGTTGAAATTTGATAGTTCCTTTCCGTTTTCGCTGTAGCCTGAGATGATGACGGCTTTTCCTCCGTCCTTCAGATAATCGGTGACTTTTTTGCAGTCCTCCTCCGTATAATCCTCAAGAGGAGCAGCGATCATCAAAATATCGCAGTCTTCGATCTTTTCCTCGGTAAGGAGGTTTATCTCTTCCGGTTCTATGCCTGCTTTTTTCAGATAGGAAAACATCATCGAAAGCTCGGACATGCCAAACTCCCCGTGTCCCGAAACCACCTTCATGACGGTTTTTTCATTGCTTGTCACCCGTGCTATGGCTGAAATTATCTGACCCTCCGCATCTATACCCGTAACCGTCTCGGAAAAGGTCTGATAATCCATCTCCGTCTGAAACAGATCGGATGATGCCACTCTGACTGCATTTTCACCGCATACAACTACGAAATCCCCTCCAACCACGGTCTCATCGATATAGTCTGATGCAAACTGGGGATTTTTTGCCAGGTTCACATACTCAACACTGATATGATCAGAATACTCTTCAAATCTGTCCAGAGTCTTTGCCACAGGCATCTCCACCCTGTCTTTTTCGGACATCACATAGATCTTCACATCCTTTTCAAGCCCGTCAAGATACTCCTGTGACTCCTTTGACATGGTAAATACCTTGTTTTGGGAAAGATCATACTGCATCATATCATCAGGAAGACGAAGCACCAGATAGTTGACTCCGACGGCTGCGGCAAATGCGACAAAGACTGCGGCAACACTGTAGGTCGAAAGCTTCACCGTCCGGGATGAGATCGCAAAACGCCGTTTCTGTACAATCTCGTATGTCAGGAAAAGTGCGAGTATGACAACCGTAAGATAATAAACCACCGCCCGGATATCAAGTATTCCGTTTATGAGATTGTCCAGTCTCTTTGCCATATCAAAAAGGGACAGAATCCTTTTGATGACAGAAACACTGTCAGGCAGCAGGCTTGCAATACCGTTCATCATGAAGGTGACAAAGAGGGCCGCAAAGGTGAGGACCGCCGCGATGATCTGATTTTCGGTCAAAGACGAAATGAATAGTCCTATTGCCAGGCAGGCAGCTCCGAAAAGGAAGTACACAAGGACAGCCACATAGGATTCACTATAGCTCACCTTCCCGAATATCCCCATTATGAGCGGATATATCGAAACCGTGATAACCGGTACCATAAAAATGACAAGCAGAGCCAGATATTTACCCATTATCATCGAAAAAAGCGGCATGGGCGACGACAGCAAAAGCTGGTCAGTCTTTGTCCTCTGCTCCTCCGATATGATCCTCATGGTCAAAAGAGGGGTTATGAACAAAAATACAGCTATGGCCGAATTGACCGTAAAATTGACTGTGGGATAACCTCCGGTCAGATTATAAGCCGTAAAATATATTCCGAGAAACAGCAGGTTCACTGCAATGAACAATGCTCCCGTGACCGAATACAGATATGAGCGAAGCTCCTTTTTCAACAATGCCTTCATTTTTCCGCCTCACTTTCCGAAACTTCATCTTCTTTCCCGTCCTCTTCACCGGAAGCCTCTTTTTCGACGGGATCAGTCTCTTCTTCTATCTGGTCAGTCGTTTCACCCTCTGTAAGCGCCAGATAGATATCCTCCAGGGAATCGGTTATGCTCCTCATCTCAAGTATGGGAAGAGATGCACCGGCACAGGCAAAAAAGATCTGCTCCCTCAGATCCGTTCCCGAAGGGCAGCTGATGACGGCATCTGTCGTCCCCTCATCGTCTCCGGCTTTCTTTTCGATATTATTTTCACCGCATATTCCCGACAAAGCTGTGTCAACATCCTCAAAGCTGCCTCTGACAGTCAGCTCTATACGCGTCTTTCCTTCGATGGAACTGCTGATATTTTCTGCCGTATCCGATGCCACAAGCTTTCCGTTCGATATGATCAGTATATGATCGCAGACTGCGCTGATCTCCTGCAGTATATGGGATGAAAGAACTATTGTCCTGCCGGGCCTGAGACTTTTGATCAGTTCCCGCATCTCAAGGATCTGCTTCGGATCAAGACCCACCGTCGGTTCGTCAAGGATGATAACATCGGGATAGCCGATGATGGCCTGTGCAAGCCCGACTCTTTGTTTATATCCCTTTGAAAGGTTTCTGATAAGCCTTTCGGAGACATCGGATATCTTTGTCTTTTCCATCACTTCATCAACCGAAGATCTCCTGCTCTTTTTGTCTATACCCTTCAGTTCCGATGCAAAAAGAAGGTATTCCCTCACCGTCATATCCGGATATACAGGAGGTATCTCAGGCAGATACCCTATATTTTTTTTTGCCTTGTACGGTTCCTTTAAGATATCGTAGCCATCGATCAGCACGGTTCCGCTGTTTGATGCCAGATAACCCGTCAAAATGTTCATTGTCGTCGATTTGCCCGCACCGTTCGGCCCGAGAAACCCGTAAATCCTGTCCTTTTCAAGCCTGAAGCTTATATTATCGACAGCCGTCTTTTTCCCGTATCTCTTTGTCAGTCCTTTAACTTCGATCAAGACAATCTCCTCCATATACATCGATTTAAAACGCAACACATAAGCCGCCTTACACTATGTCACAGCAATAGATATACTCCTAAAGTATGTCCTGTTTGTGAAATCAGATCCCCGAATAACCTTTGAGCCATTTTTTTTCATCCTCATCAAGGAAGGGCGACAATGCATCAAAGACCTCCCTCTGATAAGCCTCATAATACTGTCTCTGCCTGTCGCTTAACAGGCTTTTGTCAACTGCCCTGTCATCTATCGGAACCTTTGTGAGACTTTCAAAGGCATAAAAATCCCCATCCGGCGTGGTCTCCTTTTTTTTGACAATGAGGATATTTTCTGTCCTGACACCAAACTCTCCCGCCCTGTAGATCCCCGGCTCATCGGAGATCACCATTCCGGGTTCAATGGGCACATCCCCGTCGGATCCCTTCATCCTGATGGAGCAGGGTCCTTCATGGACACCCAGCATATATCCTACTCCGTGCCCTGTTCCGTGCCTGTAATCAAAGCCCTTTGCCCACAGGTCTTTTCTTGCAAGGATATCAAGATTGTATCCTCTGCAGCCCTTCATGAACACACAGTTAAGGATCTCAAGCATTCCCGCAGCCACCAGTGTAAAGGCTTCCTTTTCACCGGATGTGATATCTCCCATGACGACTGTTCTCGTGACATCCGTAGTCCCTCCCAGATACTGTCCGCCGGAATCCACCAGATAAAATCCCCTGTCCTCTATGACGGCGCAGCTGTCCTCCTTCGGACTGTAATGGATGACCGCGGCATTTTTTCCATAGGCGGATATGGTCTCAAAGGAAAGGTCACGAAACTCCGGGATCTGCTGACGGAATTTCAAAAGCCTGTCTGCTGCCTCGATCTCATTCTTTCCGGCTCCGTTTTCACATATCCATCTGATAAACCTGGTCAGGGCAAGGGAATCCTTCAGATATATATCTTTAAGCCTTTTGATCTCGGTCTCATTTTTCACTGCCTTCATCATGCGGACAGGCGAGGTCATATCGACGATCTTCGCTCTCTTTTTGAGCAGTCTGTAATGAAGGTATCCCGTAGATGAAAGGTCTGCTGCCACGGTTTTTCTGATCTTTCCGGATTCCAGAAACGATGAAACCTCCGAATACGGTCTGATGATCAGGCCGTTGTAGGCAATATCCGCTTTTCCGTCTCCCGTAAAGAGCCAGGCTTTTTCATCCGTGATATAAAGGTAAGACATCACAAAGGGATTGTAGGCCACATCCCTTCCCCTGATGTTCAATACATAGGCAATCTCATCCAAAGCGCTGATAAATATCGATGATACCCCTTCTTCTTTGAGCTTTTGCCTGATGATGCCCAGCTTTTCGGCTGTATCCTTTCCCGTGACATCAACCGGGAGATTTTCAATATCTGATGAAGGAAAGGCCGGTCTTGCAAATATTTCATCCGTAAGATCTTTTTCATACCTGATCTTTGCGGTTACCTTTTTGAATCTTTTTGCGGTCTTTGCATCCACCGTCCGTCCGTCAAAGCCAAGAACCGCTTTTTTTTGAAGATCCTTTTCCAGATATCCGAAAATATCGGGCACTCCCTCCACTCCGGATCTCATGAGCTCTATCCCGCTGTCCTCCAGTTCCTTTTCGGCCTGAAGGAAATATCTGCCATCCGTCCAGAGCAATGCCCCATCCATTGTAACAAGGAGATCCCCGGCAGATCCCGTAAAGCCCGAAAAATACTCCCTTACCTTGAAATAATCGCTCACATACTCGGAAAAATGGAAATCCGAGGTAGGGACGTAGTATGCA
The DNA here is from genome assembly GCA_947166195.1 of uncultured Lachnospiraceae bacterium. Lineage (GTDB taxonomy): Bacteria > Bacillota > Clostridia > Lachnospirales > Lachnospiraceae > NK4A144. The sequence continues at coordinate 6,269 of CAMVDF010000031.1, read as the reverse complement.
TCCACTCCCTCTTTTTTCATCCCTGACCGCAGTTTTTTTATCCTGTCCTTTATCTCACTCATCTCATCTTCTCCTTATAATAAATACGCCATGCCATATTTCTCATCATCAATCCCGTCCCCGTCCTCTGAAGACAGTGGATGTGAATCCGCATAATCCGAAGCCTGCTGCAAAAGCTTTGCATCCGTAAAGATATCCCCTATCCTGAAGGAAAGCTCACCCGACTGCCTGAACCCGAATATATCCCCGGGACCGCGAAGCTTTAGGTCCTCCGATGCCACCCTGAAGCCGTCATTTGTGGAATTCATTATCTGCAGTCTTTCGTTCTTTTCCCTGCTCTTTGAATTGTCCATGAAAATACAAAAGCTCTGGTCCTTTCCCCTGCCTATCCTTCCGCGAAGCTGATGAAGCTGCGACAGGCCGAACATATGGGCATCCTCAATGAGCATAACCGTGGCATTCGGCACATCCACCCCCACCTCCACAACAGTGGTGGATACAAGAACATCGGTATTTCCTTCCGAAAAATCCCTCATCACTGCATCCTTTTCCTTTGGTCTCATCCTGCCGTGGAGCATGGCCACCCTGATATCATCACCCAGTTTTTCCCTGAGGAGACAAGTGTAATCTTCCACATTCTCACAGTCAGAGCTTTCGCTCTCCTCCACCAGGGGACAGATCACATAGGCCTGATGTCCCTTTTTCACTTCATCCCTTATGAAGCTGTAGGCCTTTGGTCTGTACCGCCTGTCCACCACACAGTTTTTTATCGGAAGCCTGGACTTGGGAAGCTCATCCATAACGGAAATGTCCAGATCCCCGTAGAGTATGATCGCAAGAGTTCTGGGTATGGGGGTCGCACTCATCACAAGAACATGGGGCATCTTTCCCCCACACTTGTCAGAAAGAGCTTTTCTCTGTCCTACACCGAATCTGTGCTGCTCATCGGTTATTGCAAGGGCAAGGCTTTTGAACTCCACCAGATCGGTTATCAATGCATGGGTACCTATGACTATCTGCGCCCCGCCCTCTGCTATGCTCTTTCTTGCGGTCCTCTTTTCCTTTTCCGTCATACCTCCGGTCAGGAGTACGCAGTTTATATCAAACCCTTTGAGCATGCCGGTTATGTTTTTCATGTGCTGCACGGCAAGCACCTCCGTAGGCGCCATGAGAGCGGCCTGAAAACCGTTTGCCGCCGCATCCAGCATTGCAAGGAGAGCGACCACCGTCTTTCCCGAACCCACATCACCCTGTATAAGCCTGTTCATGGCATGTTTTGATGCAAGATCCTTTATTATATCAGCGTAGGTTCTTTTCTGGGCACCGGTCAGTTCATAGGGAAGAGATTCCATGAACCGTGTGCAGAGTGCACTTTCCATCATGGGAAAGGAGTTTTCCGTCTTTTTTGCATTGTTTTTTAGTCTTCTCACATTCCTGATGAAAAAATAGAATTCGTTGAATACAAGCCTTTTCCTTGCATACAGGGCTTCCTGCCTGTCCTTTGGAAAATGTATCTTTTCAAAGCTGTCGGAAAGCTTTGGAAGATCAAGGGATCGTCTTTCCTCCTCAGACAGAAAGTCCTCCGGAAAAACACAATCCTTCATAACGGTCCTTACGGCCTTTTGCACGCTTTTTCCCGTAAGCCCCTTTGTCAGATGGTAGACGGGTGAAAGCTGCCCTTCAAGTTCTTCGTATTCTCCGGGATCCATCATCCGGCACTGCACAAGGTTCAGATTATCCCTCCTGATCTCGGCCTTTCCGAAAAAGATCTTTGTCATGCCCGGTTTCAGGACCTTTTTCAGGTAGGGCATGTTGTACCAGGAAAGCATCACGGTGCCGGTCTCATCCCCTGCAGTCACATTGAGGATACTAAGTCCCCTGACCCGGAGTGTATTGACCGTGCCCTTTATCGTAAGCTTCACCGCACACGTTTCCTTCGGCTCTATATCCTTTGCCTTTATCAATCCGGGATATGTCTGATAATCCGCCGGGATATGGTTTAAAAGTTCCCACAGAGAACAGACACCCACTCTTTTGAAAAGAGCGGCTGTCTTGTCTCCTATTCCCTTTAAGCTGGTAATGTCATCTGAAAGTTCCATCGATACAGGTTTTTGAAAATACCATCATTCGACTGAAATGATGTAATAATAGACCGGCTGTCCTCCCGGATGTATCTCAAATTCAAGATCAGGGTGCTTTTCGGACAGGTTTTTCAGGAGCTTATCGGCATCCTCTTCGGAAATATCCTCTCCATAATAAATACTCACCAGACTGTCATCTTCGGTGATGAGTTCTTCCGTCATCTGTACAGTGACCTTTTCCACATCCCTGCCTACAGCCAGGATGGAACTGTCTCCTATTCCCATGATATCGCCGGTTTTAATATCCTTGTCATCTATCCTGGTATCCCTGACGGAATAGGTCACCTCTCCCGACCTGACATGGGCGATCTCCTCCTTCATGGCTGCCGCATTCTCATCGGATGAAAGATCCGGCATATAATTTATGAGGGCGGCTATACCCTGAGGTACGGTCTTTGTGGGTATCACAACGATATTTTTGTCCTCTGTCAGCTCGGCTGCCTGGTTTGCCGCAAGGATGATATTTTTGTTGTTCGGAAAGATGAAAACATTTTCAGCGTTCACCTTTTCGATAGCATTGATCATATCCTCCGTGGATGGATTCATGGTCTGCCCTCCGGATATGATCTCATCAACTCCGAGCCCCTTAAATATCTCATCAAGACCCGCTCCCACTGAAACCGCGATAAAGCCGTCCTTCTTTTTCGGTTCCGGTTCAGCTTCGGAATTCATCACGCTTTCAATGACAGCCGCAGCCTTTGCCACCCTGACGGGGATCGGTCCGTTTGCGGTGCCTGCCTGTCCTGTCAGGTTCAGCTCTGAAGGATCCCTTTCCACATATTTGCCGTTATTATCCAGCTTGAAGAGCCTCTCCGAATGCTCCTCCCTCATGTTGTCTATCTTCATGGATGTGAGTGAACCAAAGGTCAGCGCCTTTTCAAAAGCAAGTCCGGGATGATTTGTATGTACATGGACCTTTACTATCTCATCCATGGCAACACAGACTATGGAATCACCTATTGACTCAAGATAAGCCTTGAAATCCTTTTCATTCTTTGCATTGAAGACCCTGTCGAGCATGATGATGAACTCTGTGCAGTATCCGAATTTGATGTCCGCATTTGCCACCGCATCCCTGTTGATGCCCGTTCCCTTTGAAGCTCCTCCGGAAATTGCATCGGGATCAAATTCCCCTGCCTTTCCCATGAGCGCATCACGGGCACCTGTCAATACAGCCAGCAGACCCTGTCCGCCGGAATCGACAACTCCCGCCTGCTTCAAAACCGGCAGCAGATCAGGTGTGGTCTGAAGCACAGCATCGGCATGCTCAACTATGCCCGTTATGAAGCATTCAAGATCCTCTGCCCCGTCGCAGGTTTCGGCCGCCTTTTCGGCAACGCCCTTTGCCACCGTGAGAATGGTGCCCTCCTTGGGCTTCATGACTGCCTTGTAGGCTGTCTCACAGGCCTTTCCGAAAGCAGAAGCTATTATCTTTGCATCTATGGTCTCATGATCCCTGATCTCCTTTGTCAGCCCCCTCAAAAGCTGTGAAAGAATGACTCCGGAGTTTCCCCTTGCGCCGCGGAGCGACCCCATGGAGATCGCCTTGCACAGCGACTGCATATCAAATTCATCTCCAAGGGCAAGTACCTCCTTTGCGGCAGACATGATGGTCAAAGTCATGTTCGTGCCGGTATCGCCGTCAGGCACCGGAAATACATTCAGTTCATTTATCCTGTCTTTTTGCGAGTTCAGTTCGGAAGCGCCGGCGAGCAGCATTTTTGCCACTGCCTTTGCATCAAGTGTTGTAACAGACAACTTTTTATCCTCCAAAAAACGTCCCGGCAAAACCGGGGATCCTCAATCGATCACACGCACACCTTCCACGAAAATATTAATCTTTTCTACCGGAAGACCTGTATATTCCTCAACCTTGTATTTGACATTGCTCATCAGATTGTCGGCAACTGCTATGATGCTGACACCGTAGGCCACTATGACATGCAGGTCTATATAGATCCTGTTTTTGTTCAGGACCACATTGATGCCGCGTGTCAGGCTCTCCCTCTTCAAAAGCTTCACCAGACCGTCCTTCACGCTGTAGCCTGCCATTCCCACAACACCGAAGCACTCCATGGCTTCCGTACCTGCGTACTGGGCTATGGTCTCCGTATCGATGAGTATGTTGCCAAGATCGGTATTCATTTGTCCCTTCATCATTATCCTCCTTGTATCGTCAAAGATGATATAAACCGCACCTTATGCAGTCCTGTCATCAGATGATAGCGACTATCCCAACGCTCCTGTTCTGTGACAGATCCACGACCTGATCCCCGCATTTGACCACGGGTCTGGACAGGTCGTTTCTGTTGTTCATCAAGACCTCTCCCTCCAGGCCGTTTGAAAGCCTCACCTTGTTGCCGATAAGCTCGTCCACTATATGCTGAAGGAAGGTGGTTATATAATATGTGTCATATTTCTGAAGACTCTCATCTTCTATTATCTGTATCGCCTTGTAGGGACACATGGGATCCCTGTAGGTCCTGGGCGATGTCATGGCCTCGTACACATCGGCTATGGCTATCATTTTCGCAAAAGGATCTATCTCCTGCGCCGTAAGTCCCTGGGGATACCCGGATCCGTCCACCCTTTCGTGGTGCTGGAGCACGGCATTTTTGACATGCTCGTTCACCCCGAAGGACTTTGACAAAAGATACCACCCGTGGAAGCAATGGGTCTTGATGAGGTCAAATTCCATCTTTGAGAGCTTTTCAGGCTTCCAGATGATCTCCTGCGGCAGGAGGAATTTTCCCACATCATACAGAAATCCGGAGTAAACCAAAAGCTCCGTATCCTGCGGTGTCAGGTTAAACCATCTGGCCATGACCTTGCAGATCAATGCCACATTGAGCCCGTGGGCAAAGGACATGGTAGATTCACTTTCCGGCACCATGAGGTTGATATAGGCAAAAAGAGTCTTTCCCAAAAGATCGTCCGGACAAAGCTTCCATGCCATATCACGAAGCTCCGGGAACCTGAAGGGGACCTTGTTGTATATGAAGGAATCCACCGCAACCTTGTAGGCGATGAGGTTTTCGTGGTACAGCTCCTTGAATTTTTTGAAATCCTTTGAAAGGCGTACCTTTTCATAATAGGTCTCGGCAAAATCAGAGGGCTCCATGACGGAAACGCTCATCAGCCTGAAGGCTGTCAGCTTCTGTCTGATGATGCTGTCGACCTTTGTTCCCTTTTTTATCGCTACTGTTCCGCCAACTACTATGTCCTCAGCAAGGATCTGCCCATCCTGAAGGGCAACGGTAGCCACAACTTCCATACAATCTCTCCTTGATCATTAAAAAAAACCATACGAAGTTATTATAAAGATGACATATAATAAAGTCAACGCATACCGGATCCTGCGGTCTGCGTCCCATAATAAAAAAATCCTTGATTTTGCCTCTGTTATCTGATAGAATGTCCTTTGTTGTGAGCCTTCGGGTTCAAAATACAGGAGTTAAGGGAGGTGTAGTCATGGCAAAGTGTGCAATATGCGGTAAGAGCGTTCATTTCGGAAATAACGTCAGCCATTCACATAGAAGATCCAACAGGATATGGAATTCCAACATCAGGAGAGTGAAGTGCAAGGTTAACGGAGCTCCCAAGAGGATCTATGTATGCAGCCGCTGCCTTCGTTCAGGCGCTGTTGAAAGAGCGTGATCTTTAAGAAATGCTTCAAAAAAGTACCGGTTCATACCGGTACTTTTTTTGTTATTGTATAACTTCATTCTCTTTCGTCTGCCTTGTCAAAGGCCAGGTCCATGACCTCTTTGTCCGAAAGTTCAGGCGATCCGTCCTTTTTTTCCGTAAGTTTGTTTATCACATCAGGAACCATGTCAAGGATCTTTGTGACAGCATCCTGATTTTTGATATTGATGAGCTTTGTGACACCGTTTGTGATGATGAGTATGGCAGAGGGTGTCATCTTGCCGCCTATGCCTCCGCCTCCGGATGCCTTTTTGTCATTGGTGCCCGCACCCGTGCCCATACCGAAGGTCACATCCACCAGAGGGATGATGATGGTATCATCGATCTTTTTGGGCTCTCCCACGACGGTCTTTGTCGAAAAGAAGCCTTCCATGCCGCTCATCAGCGAATCGATCATGTTGTCAATATTTACATCAGCCATAC